>CAMXTM010000095.1 GCA_947246775.1 uncultured Clostridium sp.
AAAAAAAGAAATATGAAAAGGCAGCAAGGATAAACAAAGGAGAAAGAGAACCATTCCAATACTGGGACGAAGTATTTATGCTGCTTACAGTAGTATTTTTTGTGACTTTTATGTGTATCTTTATGATATGTATAAAATTTACCTTTTCATAATCATTATTAAATTAGTGAAATGATAGGTTTTTGATAGAAAAGTGACATTTTTCTGATATGGAAAATGTCACTTTTTTGTGTGAAAATAAATAAAAAGAGGTGACGAGATGAACTTAATAGAGAAGATTATGCAGCATTTTAAATGTTGTGAAAGCAGGGCAAAACGCATATTAAAAGAACATCAAAACAACGGAACGCTTTCCACTTTGGAAAAACTGGTAGAGGAGGGATAAAAGATGTATTATCCGCAAAATGGTTACAGTTATCCACAAGGTTATCCACAACAGCAACAAACAAATCAGAATACATCGCAGCAAGTATGGCAGCAAAATATGATGCAGCAGCAACAACAACAGATAATGTTACAAGGTTATCCTGTACCAGATGAAATGACAGCAAGAAATGCAATTGTTAGTACAGATGGTACAATATCCATTTTTCCAGATATACAAAATGGAAAGATATATACAAAACAGCTTGATATGAATACCTTTGCACCAATCTTTAAGGTATACCAATTAGTACAACAACAAACAAATAACAGTAATTATGTATATGTTGAAGATTTCCAAAAGCTACAAGGTTATGTTGGAGAATTGGAAAAGAGGATAGAAGAATTAAAAACAATGATACCCGTACCTGTAAAAGTTACAGATAAAAAAGGAGTGAAAGAAAATGTTCAATCCAATGCAAATGCTACAAAATAATCCCGTTATGCAAATGATGGGAATGTTACAAAATAGCAAAAATCCTATGGCTGTTATGCAAAAACTTGCTGGACAGAATCCACAATTACAACAAGTCATGCAAATAGCAAATGGGAAAAGTCCTATGCAGCTACAACAAATGGCTGAAAATCTAGCAAGAGAAAAGGGAGTTAACCTACAAGAATTTATGAAACAAATGGGCATAAATAGACCATAACAGGTCATTTATATATTGCAAAAAAACAAAATAAATACAAAAAAGGAGCTGAAAAATATGGACGATGGTTTCATGACAGGATTTGTCGCAGGACAAAGTGACAACAATAACAATGGCTGTAATAATGGTATGTGGGGCATGGAATGGATTTGGATAATTGTCTTGTTTGCCTTATTTGGCTGGGGTGGTAATGGCTTTGGCGGCTTTGGTGGCGGTGGCAATGGTAGAGGTGCTTGTGCTACTACATCTGATATAGCTGACGCTTTTAATTTCAGTCAGCTTGATAATAGCATTAGAGGACTAGAAAGAGGTCAATGTGATTCAACTTTTGCACTCAATAATGTTGTTACAAACGGATTTAGTCAAGCTGAATTATCCAGATGTAACAATATGGCTACTCTTATGCAGCAATTAAGTACAATGGCATTCCAGATGCAGCAATGTTGCTGTGAATTGCAAGGAGCAATCAAAGATACAAGATATGATATTGCAAAAGCAAGTTGCGATATTATTCAAAATTCCCACAACGATACTGATAGAATCCTTGCAAGATTAGACGCAATGGAAACAAACAGATTGCAAGAAAAATTAGCAGAACAACAAGCAGAAATTCAAAACTTACGTTTTGCAGCTTCTCAATCAGCACAAAATGGCTATATTGACGCAATCGGTAATTCTATTGTAGCAAGATTGCAGCCACCAACACCTCAACCATCTTATTTAGTACCAGCACCATATCCATATTGTGGTAACAACAATGGTTGCTGCAACAATAGCTGGGGCAATAACTGCAATTGTTAAATGAATATTGTTTTTCTAGCAAGCAAAAGAATGACTTGCTTGTCAGCATAAGCTGTTTAAAAAAGAAGTAAGGGGATTGGCTTAGGGTCATTCCCCTTTTTGATAAAAGATAAGGAGTGAACGATTATGATAGAAGCAGTAAATACAGCAGTTCAAACAGTAGAAGCAAATGGTACAATCTTTTTTAACAGTACATCTGTAAAAAAAGGTTGTAGCGTAAGACATAGACAAGGTAGTGGTAGATTTGTAGCATTACAATCAGGTGTGTATAAAGTGAGCTTTCAAGCAAATGTTGCAATTCCTACAGGTGGTACAGCTGGTCCAATTAGCTTAGATGTGACACAAGATGGAGAAAGTTTAGCAGGTTCCAGAATGGTATCTACACCAGCAGCCGTTGATAGCTATAATAGTGTTTCTGCTGTAGTCTTAGTAGAAGTATATAAATGCGATAGTGCTTCTGTTTCTGTAAGAAATACTTCAGGAGTTGCTATCAATGTACAAGACGCTAATATTGTCATTGACAGATTGTGCTAATTGGAGGTGGACACTATGAGCAAAATGATGAAAATGGCTATGTTAAATCAAAGCCGTAAAAACAATAATAGAAATAATAGTGAATATAGTGGCAGCCAAATTGGTTTTCAATATGATGGTAGACAAAGAAATACCTATTATCCAGAATATGATAATGATAGGTACAGAAATACTTACTATCCAGAATACGGTAGACAAACAGAATATGACCGACGTATGGAAGCAGAACCTATTTGGAATAATCGACGGAGAAGAAATGACAACGGTCAGTATATGAGTTATGCTGATAATGGTACAATGCATTATGGTGAAAAACAATATGATGAAAATTCTAATGTTGTGCCTATGCAGGGATATGTTGGTATTGCTTATACAATGGAAAATGGCGCTAGTAAAATGGATAAAAAACAAGCTGAAAATTGGACCAAACACATGAAAAATGAAGATGGTAGTACAGGAGCAAGATGGACTTTTGATGAAATACAAAAAGTGATGCAGCAATATCATATTGACTGTAATCCAGTAGAATTTTATGCTACGATGAATATGCTTTATTCTGACTATGGAAAAGTATTTAAAAATCATGATGTTGCAACAGTACAATTTTATGTGGATATGGCAAAGGCATTTTTAGATGATGAAGATGCTGTAAAAGATAAATTGGAACAATACTATAGGTATGTTGTGAAACATTGAAAAGGGAGAATTTCTCCCTTTTTTATATGTATTTTTGTTCTTTATTTGTTCGTTATTTTGTTCTTTGTGGGTCGTTCTTTATCATAATAGAAAAATCTTGGTAGTGTAAAAACCTTGTAAAACCAACTATGTCATATTGGGTCATATAGCGAAAAAAATATATCCTACTTTATGTTCGAGAACGAGGGCGGTACTGTTTCTTTTTCAACACTAACGCTCTTGTCTTCCAATTTTTGTAGGTACTCTTTGATGTCCCCTCTTTGAGCAGTTTCTTTTTGCTGTTGCAATGTTTCCAATAGTCTTTTTGTTTGTAATTCTTCTTTTGATTCATATTGTACCTCCTTTATTGCTCCATATTTTTCATGTAACTGTGCTATATTTTGAAAATAATCATCACTGGAAAGGATTTCTTTCTGCCCATTTTCAAACGTTACAGCAACATTTTTTAATAAAGAACAATCTTCTCTAAAAGCACATTGTTCTTTATAATTGATGGGATAAATGTTTCCTTTTATTACATCGCCCTGCATTTCTTTTATGTCTATGGAATAAGCAAGTACATCTGTACTTTCTTTATAGAACATAAATTTGTTGTATTCAGGCGTGTCTGCAATCAAAGAATTTTTTTCATTGAAACAATGTGTTCCACTTTCTCTTGAAATCCATATCAAATTTTTGCTGTCAAGTGATGTACTTTCCGCTGCTTCTTTTACGATTTCTTTGTCAATCGCAAAATCTGTTTTGTAAAAAATAGTATTTTTATCTGTAATTTCCTGCAAAGATTTCACAATATCTACATCATGAAATCCTTGTGAATAGAACTCTTTCATTTATTTTCATTCCTTTCTTTTATCAATGTGCATGAAATATGGTTCTGGATATACTTCCTGTTTTGAAAAGGGAATAACAAAGCAAAAGCGTGTAGCCTGCACAAGTCCATATTGCGATGTGCAGATTTTCTGCTGTTGCGATGTTCTGCACCAAAACAGTATAAATAGCAACACATACCATAATAAAAAAGCCTTGTAATCCTAATGCTACAAGACCTTTTAAATAATTGTTTCCCATACTGCCCCATTCTCTGTTTACCATAGTAGAAAAGGGAATTGCTCCGATTGAACAAAAAATGTAAATTTCTACCATTCTGCCGAGTAATACTAACGTCACACAAATAGAAACAGCATTCATTGTCAATCCTACCAATGAAGTTTCTATTAAAAGTAAAAATAATTCTCCCACTTCCATTTCTTCAAGCTGTTCTGTGAAATCACCTATTATTGTATTAAAATCTAATGCTGTATTTCCATTAATAACAGCAGCACTTTGATTGACTACATTTTGTGATAGTTCAAATACTGCTATTACAATGTCAAATGTATGGGTGACAATATATGTCGCAACAAATGTTTTAAATATCCATTTGAATAACTGGAATGTGTCAAAGTCACCGTGCATATTGTTTTTTTCAATTATCATGCCAATTAACTCATAACACAAAACGAATGTTAATATCAATCCAGCAATAGGAATGATAACCGTTTCGGATAGATTTTGTATCATGGAAAAGACACCACTATTCCATGATTGTGGTGTCTTTCCAACTTCTACCGCTATCTCTCCTACTTTTGAATTCACTTCGTCAAACATTCCAGTTAGATTACCAGTAATACAGTCAATTAAAAACTCTTTTATCCATTGTTCAATCTGTTCCAGAATGTTTTGCATAAATTACTCCTTTCTTTTTCATACAGTAAATAAGTTTGTACCAATTAAAACGACACCCCCTCCTGCCATTAACTGCTTCATGCCTTGTGACTTCGCTCCAGATAGCGATAGGTAAGCCTTTGATATCATCTCCAGCTTTTCCCCCGCTCCACACCGTGCGTGAAAGTTTCCCCTCACACGGCGTTCCATCAACTTATATTTTCCATGTTTTAAACACAATTTACACACTTCGGTACAGCTATTTTTTCTTTCCATTATTTTATTTTGTCTAATCCTGCAAGTTTTCTAAGTTTGTTTACTTTTGTTATTTGTATTTTATTTAAGTTTAATTGTTTTACATACTTTTCTATTGTTTCTACTGTTGTAGCATGAATTAAAATATGCACCATTTCTGTTACAAGTACAAGATTGTCATATGTGTCTGTACCACCATTTTGAACAGGTATTTTGTGATGACATCGTATTTCATAAGGCAAAAGCACTTCTCCTGTGACTGCACATTTTCCATGCTGTGCTGCAAACAATGAAATACGATTATCTGCAAACTCTATTGATTTATCCATAACCGGATTTTTCATTAACCACAATAATGTTGCAGTATGAAATCCTAAATTTTTATGAATTTCAGCTCGTCCCTCTGGTGTATAGCGATTGATAGACTTTTTCTTATGTTGTGCGTCTTTTGTTTGAACATATCCTACTGGTATGAGTGGATGTTCATTCAAGTATCGAAGCTGTTTACTTTTCCCGTATCTTTCTTTGATAAAACCTTGTTTTAATGTGCCTTCTGTTTTTAAATCTTTTAAACGATTTGATAATTGCAGCTTAATTGTATATGCTATTTCCGCAAAATCTAAACTGACATTTGTTGCAATTCTATAATAATTATGAAGTCCTGCAACAACAGAATTATATTTTTGTATTGCTTTATATTGTTCCTTTTGATTTTTAGGATGTTTTATTTCTTTAATACATTCTGTTATTTTGTCTTTTGCTGTTCTTTTTGCTTTTTCACTCATAAAAGAAGAAACAGTATATTTCTTTCCTTTCTTTTTCACTTTTAGACGAAAGCCTAAAAATTCTGAGTAATGATTTTTGAGATTGACAATTTTAGATTTTTCTGTATTGATTTCTAATTTTAATCTGTCTCTTAACCATTTTGTTACAGCATAATATGCTCTTTCTGCACTTTGGCGGTTAGGACAGAATAATTTGAAATCATCAGCATAACGCACAATATACATTTCTTTTAGTTTGCTTTTTCTTAAAGCTCTATAAGTGTGGCTTTTTACTTCTGTACCCTGTTTATTTACTGCGTGTTTGTACTCATAATGAGTAGGCATATTTTCCCATTGTGAAGCAATCCACCAATCTAATTCATTTAATACAATATTAGATAAAAGTGGTGATAATATTCCGCCTTGTGGTGTGCCTTTGTTTGGATATATTTTATCTCCATTTGGCAGTATGACAGGAGCTTTTAACATTTGTTTGATAATACAAATCAATTTTTTGTCCTGAATACCCATATACCACATTTGTTTAATTAACTTACTATGCGACACATTATCAAAGAACCCCTTTATATCTATATCTACAACATAGTGCATATGTTGTATCTGCATTAGTCGGCAGCATTGTGCGATTGCATTTTCCGCAGAACGGTTTGGTCTAAAGCCATTTGACCGCTCATGAAATTTTGCTTCACAAATAGGCTCTAATACTTGGAGAATACATTGCTGTACTATCCTATCAACAATAGTTGGTATTCCTAATGGTCTTGTTTTACCATTTGGTTTTGGTATTTCTACTCTTTTTACAGCATGAGGACAATAATTTTGAAATTGCTTTTTGATGAGTTCTACAAATTTTTGTTCGCTCATGTTAGCAATATCTTCTATTGTTCTGTTATCTGTTCCAGACGTTTTACTTCCTTTATTTCCTTTGATAGTTCTATAAGCCATTTTAATATTTTCATCGCTTATAATAATATTCATAAGAGAACAAAACTTTTTCCCCTCTTTGCTGTATTGATACAACTTATCTAAAATACTTTGCATATCATAATATTCTGTATAACGAATTTTTTGATTTTTATACTGTTCCGAAGTCAACACAGTCATCCACTCCTTTCGGTTTTGGATTTTCTTTGTCATACTCGAAGCTGTGTTTATTGTGTTTTCAATTTCTATCTATAAATTGACTTGTGGCTATCCCTCCACAGTTTATTATCACTGTTTCATAGGTACTATGCCACTACTCTCACTACAATAAAAAATAGTTATACAATATCATTGTTTTCCTATTTACCAGTTCATAGGCTTGCAGTAGCCTCACTGTTTGTAGCTTTCCACGTTCCAACAATCCTATCATAATGATACTTTTAGGT
>CAMXTM010000096.1 GCA_947246775.1 uncultured Clostridium sp.
ATAAGATAAAAATAAGAGATAAAAAGTCCTATGTTTTATAAAATAGGGCTTTTTTATTTTAGTATTAATGTGTTAGGAGAATTTTGCAAAATGTTTTTATTTATCCGCTTTTGTGATATAATGCTATGTTGTATGATAGGCGATAAATGGAGGAGAAGTATATGGATTTAGAACAACAAAGGCAACTGATATTGAGTGGAAAAATGTATAATGATTTAACACCAGAACTCATTAAAGCAAGAGAAAATGCAGTACTGTTGACAAATGAATATAATAACAGTTATGGCAAACCGTTGGAGCAAAGGGAACAAATACTAAAAAAGCTGTTAAAATCAATGGGAGAAGATGTTTATTTTGAGCCAAATTTTAGGTGTGAGTTTGGCTATAATATTAGTATTGGAGACCATTTTTATGCCAATTTTGATTGTGTGATGTTAGATGGTGGTGGCATTGAAATAGGAAATCATGTTTTATTTGGCCCAAGAGTAGGAATTTATACATCAAACCATGCTATTGATTTTGCAGAAAGGGCAGCAGGCGCTTGTTATGCAAAAAAGGTAACGATTGGAAATTATGTTTGGATAGGTGGAGGAGTGCAAATCAATCAAGGCGTAAGCATTGGTGATAATACCATTATAGGCTCTGGAAGTGTTGTAACAAAAAGCATACCCGCAAATGTTATTGCAGGAGGTGTGCCATGTAAGGTACTTAGAGAAATTACAGAAGCAGATAAAACAGGTTTTCAAGCATAAGCGGAGGGAAAGAAAGACATGACATTAAATAAAGGAGAAATCAATGCTACATATATTGTAGAAAAACTGGACTTGCCTTTGCATATGGAAAAAAGATTAGAAGCATTGGGCATGATTACAGGTACAAAAGTCGAAGTATTAAATAATAAAAGTGGTGGCACATTGATTATAAAAGTAAGAGGAACACGCTTTGCCATAGGGAAAGGCATTTCAACTAATATTGAAGTAAGGAGGGCTTGGTATGGCTCATGATATTACCATTGGTTTTATAGGCAATCCAAACTGTGGTAAAACAACATTGTTTAATGTATATACAGGAGCAAATTTAAAAGTTGCAAACTGGCCTGGTGTTACAGTAGAAAAAGTAGAAGGTACATTAAAACAGCATGATTTAAATATTCGTTTAGTAGATTTGCCTGGTACATATAGTTTGACATCTTATACTATGGAAGAAAAAGTTTCTCGTAACTTTATATTAAGTGATGAAGTTGATATGATTGTAGATGTGGTAGATGCATCTTCCTTAGAAAGAAATTTATATTTAACATTGCAGTTGTTGGAGTTAGGAAAACCAGTTGTAGTGGCATTAAATATGATGGATATTATAGAAAAAAGAGGTATGGAAATTGATATGCATAGATTGCCTGAAATGCTTGGTGTGCCAGTCATACCCGTTTCTGCAAGAACACGAAAGGGCATACATACCTTGATGCACGCTGCTGCACATCACTACGATAAAGCAGAACCAGAAATATTGATACATAATCATACTGGGGGAGAAAAACATCAAAAATATGCTATGGTATATAGTGATGGCATAGAACAAAAAATTGATATTATAGAAGAAGAATTAAATAAAAAATATCCAGAATTGCAAAATAGACGCTGGTATGCCTTAAAACTGTTGGAGCAAGACGAAGAAATTACGCAAAAATATGCTGTTTCCTTGCCAGAAGTAATAGACCGCAGTTATGAATCTGATATTATCAATGAAAAGTATGATTTTATAGAAGAAATTATAGCAGAAGTCATATTTCATAAAGAGCAAAGAGAAGTGCTAACAGATAATGTTGATAGATTTTTAACACATAAAATAGGAAGTATTCCTATCTTTTTGGCTGTTATGGCTTGTGTGTTTTTTTTGACGTTTACGGTAGGAGATTGGTTAAAAGGATATTTTGAGGTATTTGTTGAATTTGTAAGTGAGGGAGCAGCGACAGCTTTGGAAGCAATGCGAGTCAGTCCACCTATCATATCACTACTTGTAGATGGTATTATTGCTGGAGTAGGAGGAATATTAACATTTTTACCTAATATTTTTATTTTGTTTTTGGCATTAGCATTTTTGGAAGACAGCGGCTATATGTCACGAGTTGCCTATGTTATGGACGGCATTATGGGAAGACTAGGGCTTTCGGGTAGAGCATTTATTCCTATGATATTGGGGTTTGGTTGTTCTGTGCCTGCAATTATGGCTTCTCGTGCTTTGGAACAAAAAAGCGACCGCTATAAAATTATGCTAGTAACGCCTTTTATGTCTTGTAGTGCTAGGCTGCCAATATACATTTTGTTTTCTAGTATGTTTTTTGGAAAATATGCAATGATTGCGGCATATTCTATGTATGTAATAGGGATTATTGTTGCACTGATAGCGCTGTTTTTTATGAAATTAAAAAATAATAAAGAATTAAAAAATGATTTACTAATAGAACTGCCAGAATATAAAATGCCGAGTGCAAGAACAGTGTGGATATATGTTTGGGAAAAAGTAAAAGACTATTTAACTAAAGCAGGTACAACGATATTTATTGCATCTATTATTATGTGGTTTTTGCTTAATTTTGGCACAAAAGGATATTCTACAGATATGGCAAGTAGTTTTGGTGCAATAATCGGGCATAAATTAGAGCCATTTTTTGCACCAATCGGGCTGGGGTATTGGCAAATTGCAGTTGCCTTGATAGCAGGAATTTCAGCAAAAGAGGTAGTTGTATCAAGTTGTGCGGTGCTGTTTGCTGTACCAAATATCAATTCAGAAATGGGTATGACTACATTAGCAGGAATATTGAATAGTATGGGATTTGGTATGTTAAATTCTTATTGTCTTATGGTATTCTGTTTACTCTATGTGCCATGTGCTGCAACGATTGCGACAATTAAAAGAGAATCTAATAGTTGGAAATGGACAGGCTTATCTGTGTTATTTCAAATTGCAGTAGCATGGGGAGTGACATTTTTAATCTATCAAATAGGAAATATAATACAATAAAATAGAAACTCTGAAAGAGTAAATCTTTCAGAGTTTTTTGTAGTAAATATTGACTTTTTGTAGCATTTATAGTAATATTGTATAAGAAAACATTTTAGTAAAATTGTTTCGTTAAACATTTTTTCAGAAAGGAGCCTTTTTATGACGATTAAAGATATTGCAAATTTGGCTCAAGTTTCTGTTAGTACCGTTTCAAAGATATTAAACCATAAAGATGATGACATCAGTGAAGAAACCAGAAAAAAAGTGCTTAAAATTGTAAAAGAATATCAATATATGCCATATTCTAAAGTACGAGAAATTGCTACCGTATGTTGCTACACATTTGCTCTTATTTTACCAGAAAACCTATCTTATAAACAAGAATTAATTGTAAGTATAGAGCAAAATGCGATTTCAAATGGCTATAATTTGATGATTTATTTTACAAAAACAAAATCAGATGAACTAAAATATATACAAATATTATCTGGAAAAAACATAGATGCAATCTTATTGTACCCTATTGCAGAAGAAAAAGAAAGTGTAGAAATGCTAGAAAAGCAAAAAATGGTGTATTTATTGTTAAAAAAAGCACAAAATTTGCCTCAAACCATGCAAGTTTATGCAGACTATGAAAAAGCAGCATATCTTGCCACAAAGCATTTGATACAATATGGACATAGAAGAATAGGGTTGCTGTTGAATGAAAACCGCCATAGTAGTGACTGTAAAGAGGGCTATATGCAAGCATTGTTTGAGGCAGATATTTTGTTTGAGATAGGTAATGTGTTTACAGGACAAGATGAAATTGAAGCAGGAAGAATTGGAGCGCATCAGCTTATCAATCGAAATTTGTCTGCTGTGGTGTGTCAAGATGAAGTGATTGCTTGCGGAACGTATGCCGTTTGTGAAAGGCACGCTACAAGAGTACCAAAGGATATGTCTATTGTGTGTATTCATACAATGGGATTTTATAAGACCTTGTATCCAAAATTAGATGTAGTAGCATTAAATTGGGAGCAAGTGGGCAAGCAAGCAATCGAAATGGTTCTGGAAAAAATAGAGGCGAAAAAAAAGATTGTACACAATATTGTAGGAATAGAGCCTAGCTTGATTGAGGGAGAGAGTGTTTCTAATCCGCTTGAAAAAGTGCATGGTTACTATAAAAAAATCATTGTAGTAGGTAGTATGAATGTAGATAATATTATCAATGTAGAAAAGTTGCCTACCGATGGAGAAACGTTGCTTTCTAACAATCTTGCCGTGTTACCGGGAGGAAAAGGATTAAATCAGGCGACTGCCGCAGGAAAACTAGGAGGGCTTGTGTACGCCATAGGTAGTTTGGGCAATGACACAGATGGTAAAAAATTATATCATTGTTTGATACAAAATGGAGTAAAAACAGAGGGTGTTTATTTTAGTACGACTCTTTCGACCGGAAAAGCATATATCAATGTAGCAAAAGGCGGAGAAAGTACCATTGTAGTGTATCAAGGGGCAAATGGTGAATTAGATAGTTACCATATACGCAAGCAAAAAAAATTGTTTCAGCAAGCACAGTATTGTCTATTGTCCCTAGAAATTCCTAAAAAAACGGCAATTTATACGATTAAAATGTGCCATGAAACAGATGTCATTGTGTTTGTAAAGCCAGCAACAATAGATAGCTTAGAGCCTGAAATTTTACAATACATTGATTATTTTATACCAAATGAAAAAGAATTGCATAAAATTGTGCAAGGCGACTATACAGTAGAACAAAAAGCAGAATGGTTAATGGAAAAAGGGGTAAAAAATGTTATTGTAACATTGGGCAATAAGGGTTGTTATTTTAAAAATAAACAATATAGTATCTTTTTTGAGGCTGCGCCTTTTGAGCCACAGGATACAACGGGCGCAGCAGATGCCTTTATTAGTGCATTGGCAGTAGGTATGAGCGAGGGAAAAGATATTATTAGCGCTATTGTGTTTGCGAGTTATGCAGCGGGGATTAGTATTGTGAGATTGGGAGCAGAACCATCTATGCCAGATAGAACAACGATAGATTTGTATAAAACGGAAATAATAGAAAAAATTGCTTTTATGAAAAAACAAGTCAAATTGTCATGATTGTCATGAAAGAAGGGAAAAAGTATGGGCAAATTGTTAGTAGTAGGCAGTTTGAATATGGATACTGTAATTAATGTTTCTAAGATGCCAAAAAGGGGAGAAACGGTACTTGGAAAAGATATTTCCTATGTGGCAGGGGGAAAGGGAGCAAATCAGGCATATGCTATGGGAAAATTGGGCGCAAAAGTTGCGATGATTGGCTGTATAGGAGCAGACCAAAATGGTTTAAAATTGTTACAAAATTTGCAGTCTGTAGGAGTAGATACCAAAGCGATACAAATTTTTCAAAAGCAGCCAACAGGAATCGCCTTGATTACCGTAGAAGAAACAGGAGAAAATAGTATTGTAGTGATAGCGGGAGCAAATTCCCAGTTGACAAAACAGTGGATAGTACAGCAGCAAAAGTATATTGATGACTGTGATATTGTGGTAGCACAGTTGGAAACACCAATAGAAAGTATTTGTGCAGCAGCGGAATTGGCAAGGGCAAAGGGAAAAATTTTTATATTAGACCCAGCACCTGCCGTAAAAGACTTGCCAGAGTCGCTTTTGCGTCATGTTTCGATTATCAAACCGAATGAAACAGAATTGCAAATACTGACGGAAAAGCCAACAAATACGGAACAAGAAATTGTGTCAGCGGCACAAGTTTTGTTAGAAAAGGGCGTAGAAAAAGTAGTTGTAACATTGGGAGAAAAAGGCGCTATGCTTGTGACACAAGAGGGATATAAGACATTTCCGCCGATTAAAGTAAAGGCAGTAGATACAACCGCAGCAGGCGATGCATTTACGGCTGGTTTTGCAATGAAGTTGTCAGAGGGCTGTAGTTGTGAAGAAGCGATTGCGTTTGCGACAAAGGTGTCTTCTATTGTTGTAACAAGAAAAGGCGCACAAACGTCTATACCAAGCTATGAAGAAGTATTAAAAGTTTTATGAGTATAAAACCGAAAAGGTTTTTATAAATTTATATAATAAAAAAAGGAAGTGCGAAAAAATGAAAAGGAAATTAACAAAATTAGTATCAATGGTACTTGCCGGCACAATGCTTTTCGGAGCAGTAGGCTGTGGCGGCGGTGCAAGCAGTAGTGAGCCAGAAACAGGAGAGGAAACAAGTAGTGGAAAGCCATCTTTTGTGTTTGTTTGTACAGGGCAGCTTGGTGACAAATCGTTTAATGACTCTGCTAATAATGGCGTAACACAAATTGCGGAGGCGCTTGGTTGTGAAACAAAAGTCATTGAGATAGGACGTGACCAAACAAAATGGGAGCCAACCTTTCAAGATTTAGCGGAGGAAGGAAAATATGATGTGATTATTACAAATGGCTCTAGTTCATCAGAAGTAGTAGAAAAAGTGTCAGAGGAATTTCCAGAACAAAAATTTGTTATGTTTGACTCAGAAATAGAAGATGGAAAATATCCAAATGTTTATGCAATTAGTTATAAACAAAATGAGGGTTCTTATTTAGCAGGGGTGCTTGCTGCATTGGTGACATCATCTGATATGGAATATGCCAACGAAGATAAAAAGATTGGTTTTGTAGGCGGTTCAGAACACCCAATTATTACAGACTTTTTGGTAGGTTATATTGAGGGCGCAAAATCTGTAGAGCCAGATATTAAAGTATATGTTTCTTATATTGGTTCATGGGACGATACTGCAAAAGGCAAAGAAACAGCGATTGCACAGTATAATCAAGGGGTTGACATTATATTCCCAGCAGCAGAACAGGCTGGTTTGGGCTGTGTAGAGGCAGCAGCAGAAATGAATAAATATATTATTGGTGTAGACTCCGACCAAGCAATGTTATTTAAAGATACAGATGAAGCAAAAGCAAATGTAATATTGACATCTGTATTAAAAGAAGTAGGTAATTCTTTGGTAAGAATGGCAGAAATGGAAATCAATGGAACAGTACCATATGGTGCATATGAAAGTCTTGGTATACAAGAGGGCGGTACAGGAATTGCAGTCAATGAGTATTACGAAAAAAATGTACCAGAAGAAATTAGGCAAAAAGTAAGTGCAGCACAAGATGAAGTTGGACAAGGCAATGTAGAAATTA
Organism: uncultured Clostridium sp.; assembly: GCA_947246775.1. GTDB lineage: Bacteria > Bacillota > Clostridia > Lachnospirales > Anaerotignaceae > Coprocola. The sequence goes on from CAMXTM010000096.1 coordinate 7,176, forward strand.
CATCTGCGTTAAAAGAAGACCCAGAAAAAGTACA
>CAMXTM010000097.1 GCA_947246775.1 uncultured Clostridium sp.
AATTATTATACATAATAAGAAACAAAGCAAAAAAGTACCTATTGCAGCATTTTATAAAACAAAACAGAAATCATTTTGTTTTATGGATAATAGTGATATTGAAATCGTAGAGCAAGTAAAAAACTATGGAAAATATTATCTTGATAAGAGTACATGGGCATTAGGTATTGTAACAGGAGATAATGCCAATAAATTAAAAAATCATTTTTTTGAGGGCAGTGAAGCAATCTATACAGGTAAGGAAATTAAACCATATTTTTTAAAACCTGCAAAAAAATATATCTTATATGATAAAAAACAGTTGCAGCAGTCTGCGCCAGAAAAATATTATAGAGCAAGTGAAAAATTGGTATATAAATTTATATCAAAAAAGTTAATATTTGCCTATGATAATACAAAAAGCCTTTTTCTAAACAGTGCTAATATATTGATACCAAATATAGAAAATATGTCTATCAAAACCGTTATGGCATATTTAAACTCAGAACTGTTTTGCTATTTGCATTTTAAGCTGTTTGGTGAAATTAAAATATTAAAAGGCAATTTGTGTGCCTTGCCTTTTGCTCCTATTACACAAAAACACAATAATGATATTACAAATATTGTAAATGATATATTAAATGGAAAAAATAGCAATCATGATGTACTGCAAGATATGATATATCATAGTTATGGGCTGAATAAAAAACAAATAAAACATATTCAATATGAAAACAATGTTTTTATAAATAGAAAATAAAAGGAGAATGAAAATTATGAATCAATTTGAATTACTTGTTTGTTCTGTAGAAAATTATAGTCATATTAAAAATGTTGCAAGCAATCATGTTGCACGTTCTTTTTATGAAAAGGGCATTTTTGAACTTTTGTTAGATGGATATGAAATGTATTGTGATATGGACGAAGGCTTTTTAATCGGTATGATTGATGGCTATATGGAAAATACAATAGATGCAGAAGAAAATGATTACAATAAGTACAAAGAAAGACAAGCTGTATTGCCTAAAGTATTAAAAGAAATTGCAAAACAATCTCATATGACAAAAATAGAAACGATAAAAGCATTTTACGAGTCCAAAACAGGAGAACTTTTTTCACAAGACGACACACAATATTACAACAAAACAGCAGAAGAATTGATAGAACTGTATCAAAAAGAAACAGCATGATTGAAAAAAAATTAAAATGGGGCTATACAACAGGAAGTTGTGCCGCTGCCGCAGCAAAAGCAGCAACCATACTGTTACTTTTTAACCAAAAAACAAAACAGATTTCCTTGCAAACACCAAAAGGAATTGTATTGCAATTAAATTTAGAGTGTTGCGAGTGGCAGGGAGAAAAAGCAGTTTGTGCTATAAAAAAAGATAGTGGCGATGACCCAGATGTGACAAATGGTATATTGATATATGCTATGGCTGAAAAAATAGAAAGTGGCATTGTAATAGATGGTGGCGAGGGAATAGGACGCATTACAAAAAAAGGATTGCAACAACAAATTGGAGAAGCGGCAATTAACAAAGTGCCAAAAGAAATGATAAAACAGTGTGTGCAAGAAATTTGCACATTAGCAGACTATCCTAAAGGAATTGCAATTACGATATTTGCGCCAGAGGGCGCAGAAATAGCAAAAAAGACCTACAATCCCAAATTGGGTATCGTAGGTGGTATCTCTATATTGGGTACAAGTGGCATTGTAGAGCCTATGAGCGAAAAAGCGCTACTAGATAGTATCAAGGTAGAACTAAATATGAAAGTAGCAAATAGCAATGGCAATCTTATTTTGACACCTGGAAATTATGGTAGTGCTTTTTTAAAATCCTATTTTGATATTGATATAGAAGAAGCGGTTAAAATAAGCAATTTTATAGGAGAAACACTTGACTTTATCAAAACACTTGCTGTAGATTCTGTGCTAATCGTGGGACACATTGGAAAACTGGTAAAAGTAGCAGGCGGCGTTATGCAAACCCATTCCAAATATGCCGATTGTAGGCGAGAAATTATAGGTGTTCATGCAGCGATGGCAGGCGTAGATAGCAAAACCATTCAAGCTATTATGCAAAGTATTACAACAGAACAAGCATTACTTTTGCTCAAACAGCAAAACACAGAAATTTTTAAAAAAACAATGCAAACTATCTTACAAAAAATAATAGAGCATATCAAAAATAGAATTGGAGAGCAAATACAAGTAGATGTTGTGGTATTTTCTGAAAAACTAGGCATTTTAGCACAATCAAATGGTGTAGAAACATTTTTAAAAAAATATAAACAGTAAAGGGGGACAGCAAATGGTGCATTTTGTAGGAGCAGGTAGTGGTGCAGTTGACTTGATTACAGTAAGAGGGCAAAAATTGCTTCAAAAAGCAGATATTGTAATTTATGCAGGTTCTCTTGTCAATAAAGAGCTGTTGTCTGAGACAAAAGAGCATTGCCAAATATATAATAGTGCTTATATGACATTAGAACAAGTGACAAAAGTGATGATAGAAAATAGAGAAAAAGAAATTGTACGACTTCATACAGGAGATACTTGTTTATATGGAGCAATTAGGGAGCAAATGGATATTCTTTTAAAAGAAAAAATAGCATATGATATTTGCCCTGGAGTCAGTTCCTTTTGTGGTGCAGCGGCAGCACTACAAATAGAATATACCTTACCTGATGTGTCACAGACAGTTATTATTACAAGAATGGAGGGAAAGACACCCGTTCCCAAAAAAGAAGATATGGCAAAATTGGCAGAGCATCAAGCAACTATGGTAATTTTTTTAAGTGCAGGACTTTTAGAAAATTTGGAGCAAAAACTAAAACAGGGCGGCTGTGCTGATGATATGCCAGCGGCAATCGTACAAAGGGCAACGTGGGAAGATGAAAAAATTGTACACTGTACTGTTTCTACATTGGCACAGTCAGCAAAACAACATAATATTACAAAAACGGCATTGATTATAGTAGGAAATGTATTGGGAGATAATTATAAACGTTCTATGCTTTATCACCCAGCATTTTCAACAGAATATAGAAAGGCTGATGAAATATGAAAGTATATGTTATTGCGTTTACAAAAAAAGGAACAGTTTTGGCAGCAAAAATTTGTCATAATTTAGAACAAGCAATGTGTTTTTCTATGAAAATAGCACAAGATGACATTGAAACAGTCACTTCTTTAGAAGAATGGACACAAAAGGCTTTTGAAAGGGCAGATGGCATTGTGTTTGTAGGGGCTTGTGGTATAGCAGTAAGAGCTATTGCGCCTTATTTAAAAGATAAATACCAAGACCCTGCTGTTGTTGTAACAGATGAAAAAGGACAATTTGTTATTTCTCTTTTGTCTGGACATATGGGGCAAGCAAATTTCCTTGCAAAAAAAGTTGCACAAATTGTAAATGGTACAGCAGTCATTACAACAGCAACAGATATCAATGAAGTTTTTGCAGTAGACACATGGGTAAAAGAAAATGGTTTTATTTGTCTAAAGCCAGAAAAAGCAAAAAAGACAATGAAAGAAATATCAGCAACGCTGTTAGATGGTAAAACGGTAGGATTTGACAGTATGTTTTACTATAATAAATTGCCAAAAGGATTGACTGCAAAAAAAGAGGGAGAAATTGGTATTTCTGTTTCTGTATACAAACAGCATAAATTTTATGACCAAACATTGGCACTGATTGCGCCTGTTCTTCATATGGGAATAGGCTGTAAAAAAGACATTACTTGTGATAATATAGAAGAAGTGGTATTTTCTGTACTAGAAGAAGAAAATATTGCTATAGAGGCAATAGAAGCAGTTGCTACAATTGATTTAAAACAAAATGAAACAGGGCTTTTAACATTTTGCGAAAACTACAATAAACCACTTCATGTTTTTACAGCAGAGCAGTTGTCTGAGGTAAAGGGAAGTGTCAGCACTTCTGAATTTGTAGAGGGAGTAACAGGAGTAGACAATGTTTGTGAAAGAGCGGCGTTGTGTTCTGCACAAAAAGGAAAACTATTAGTACAGAAAAGAGCAAAAAATGGCGTTACAGTTGCATTGGCGATAAAACCAACTGTACTTATATTTTAGGAGGAAGTGTAAATTGCATACATTATATATTGTGGGAATTGGTGCAGAGGGCAAAAAAACAATAACAACAGAAGCAATAAAAGTGATTTCGGAGTGTGACTTGATAGTAGGCTATACAGTCTATGTTGATTTGATAAAAGAGCAATTTCCAGAAAAAGAATATTATACAAGTGCTATGAAACAGGAAAAGCAAAGAGTAAGCTATGCGATACAACAATGTGCAAATGGCAAAAAAACGGCTGTTATCTCAAGTGGAGATAGTGGCGTATATGGCATGGCTTCTATAGCGCATGAACTTGCAGAAAATACAGAAGTAGAAATCAAGGTAATCAGTGGCGTTAGTGCTTGTTTAAGCGGAAGTGCGGTACTAGGTGCGGCTGTTTCCCATGATTTTGTAGTCATTAGTTTAAGTGATTTGATGACACCATGGGAAGTAATACAAAAAAGGCTTTCTCTTGCGGCAATGGGAGACTTTGTAATCTGTATTTATAATCCTAGTAGTAAAAAAAGAGCAGATTATTTAAAAAAGGCTTGTGATATTGTGTTGCAGTACCAAAAACCAGAAACAGTTTGTGGCATTGTTAGAAATATAGGCAGAGAGGGTGAACAAAGTTCTATTGTATCTTTAGCTGAGCTAAGAGAAATACAGACTGATATGTTTACCACTGTTTTTATAGGAAATAGTCAAACAAAAATAATAAAAGGAAAAATGGTAACACCAAGAGGATACACTTATGAAAACTAAAATATTGCTTTTTGGCGGAACAACAGAGGGAAGAAAATTAACAGAATATTTGTCAAATACAAATGTTTTTGTAGATGTTTGTGTTGCTACAGAATATGGACAGCAGTTGCTTCAAAAATCAGAAAATATTAATGTTATTTCTGGCAGAATGGACAAAGAGCAAATGACAGCAATGATGAAACAACAAAAATATAAGTTCGTTATTGATGCAACACACCCCTATGCACTAGAAGTCACAGAAAATATCAAAAATGCTTGTGCTATAGAAAAGATACCCTATTATAGAGTATTAAGAGAAAGCAGCAAAACCGAAAAGGGAATTTACTTTGATAGTATAGAGCAGGCAGTCTGTTATTTACAAAACACACAGGGCAATATTCTTGTTACAACAGGAAGTAAACAGTTACAACAATTCACAGCACTAAAAGATTTTGCTCAAAGAGTATATGCTAGGGTTCTGCCCTCTGTAGAAGCAATTACACAGTGCCAAAACTATGGTTTAACAGCAAAACATATCATTTGTATGCAGGGACCTTTTTCAAAAGAAATCAATGTGGCACAAATGAAACACATCAATGCAAAGTATCTTGTTACAAAAGAATCAGGTAAAACAGGCGGATTTGAACAAAAAATAGACGCTGCAATAGAAGTTGGAGCAACAGTAATTGTAATAGGAAGAAAACAAGAACAACAAGGATATTTTTATAATGAGCTAGTCAAAGAATTGCAAAAAGAATATGGTGTCAGTGCAAAAAGAGAAGTAACCCTTTTGGGAATTGGTGCAGGAAAAAATACCCTAACACAACAAGCACAACAATTCTTACAACAAGCAGATTGTATTATTGGCGCAAAACGTATGATAGAATCCTTGCAATCTTTTGAAAAAGACAGCTTTATTTGTTATAAAAGTGATGAAATTGCTGCATTTATAAAACAAAATATACACTATAGTCATATTGTAGTAGCTTTTTCTGGCGATATTGGTTATTATAGTGGTGCAAGGAATTTATATGATTTGATTGCAAATGATGTTACAGTTAAAACAGTAAGTGGTGTACCATCGATTTGCTATTTTATGGCAAAATTACATACAAGCTGGGAAAATGCGAAATTAGTAAGCACTCATGCACAATATCAGTCTATGCTAGGTTATGTTTTACAATACCCAAAAACAATTGTGCTGTTGGGCAAAAAAACAGATGCAGCAAGGATATGTCAAGAAATTTGTGCTGTTGGGCTAAAAGATGTTAAAGTGGTCATTGGAGAAAATTTGAGCTATGATACAGAAAAAATAACGGAGGGTACAGCAGAACAATTTCAAAACATAGAGACAGAACCATTAGCAATCTTATATATCGAAAATAATGGTATTTTGCAAAAAATGCAAAATTTAGGTATTGATGATGATAAATTTATACGGGATAGTGTCCCTATGACAAAAAGAGAAGTGCGTACCATAGCAATTAGTTATATGAATTTAAAGCAAAATGATATTGTGTGGGATATAGGCGCAGGAACAGGTTCGGTTTCTGTAGAAATAGCGTTGCAATGCCCTTTTGGTATGGTGTATGCTGTAGAAAAAAAAGAAAAAGCAATTTCTCTTTTACAAAAAAATAAAGAAAAACATCACGTTTATAATATAAAAATCGTAGAGGGACAAGCTCCAGAAATATTACATACCTTACCTGCACCAGATAAAATATTCATAGGGGGCAGCACTGGCACAACAAAACAAATCATGGAAATTACCTTGCAAAAAAATGACAATGTAGAAATTGTAGCAACAGCAGTAACATTGGAAACCATAGCAGATTTGCAAAATTGCTTTACTGCACTAGATATGGAATGGCAATGTACACAAGTAAGTATATCAAAAAGTGAAACAATGTCAAAATACCATATTATGAAAGCGCAAAATACGGTTTTTATCTATTTTGGGAGGAAAAAAAGAATATGAATGTGCCAAGAATCTTGTTTACTGCACCAGCAAGCAATATGGGAAAAACAACAGTTACTTGTGGTTTTTTAGCAATCCTGCGTAAAAAATATGATAATATTGTTTGCTTTAAATGTGGTCCGGATTATATTGATACCCTTTTTCATAGTGATGTAATTGGTGTACCCTCCTACAATATAGATACTTTTTTGATGGGGGAACAGTATGCAAAAACGCTTTTTTGTCAAAATGCATATCAAAAACAATTTGTGGTATTAGAGGGAGTTATGGGTTATTATGACGGCTTAGCTGGAGTCAGCACAAAGGCAAGCACTTACGACATAGCAAAATTGACGCAAACACCAGTCATTTTAGTAATCAATGCAAAAGGTATGAGTGTATCTGTTGTAGCAATGATAAAAGGCTTTTTAGAGTATCAAAAAGACAGC
>CAMXTM010000098.1 GCA_947246775.1 uncultured Clostridium sp.
AATAGCTGAGCCACCTTGAGAGTCGAATGTTACAGTAAATGTGCCTGTAGGGTCTGAGTCATCGGGTGGGGTAGGCGTAGTACTGCCATCTGGCGTCCACTTTGCATAAAGTGTGATGTCTTTTGTTACAGTATCGTTATAAAAATCCCATGCAGTGGTGCAAGTTGCTTCTTTGTACCAGCTACCAAATAGATAGCCTTTTCTTGTAGGGCTATTAGGCATTTTTACCTTTCCACCATTTACGATGTTTTGGCTTGCAACGGCTGAGCCACCTTGGCTGTCAAAGGTTACAGTAAATGTGCCTGTAGGGTCTGAGTCATCGGGTGGGGTAGGCGTAGTGCCGCTGCCATTGTCTGTTACCCACTTTGCATAAAGCGTGATGTTGCTTGTTACGGTGTCTGTAGCAAAATTCCATGCAGTAGTGCAAGCTGCTTCTTTGTACCAACCGTCAAAAGTGTAACCATTTTTTGTAGGGTCAGCAGGTTTTTTAGCTTTTCCATCTTTTGCTATGCTTTGGCTTGTAATAGCTGAGCCACCTTGAGAGTCGAATGTTACAGTAAATTTGTCTGTTGGGTCAGTGTCATCGGGTGGGGTAGGCGTAGTGCCGCTGCCATTGTCTGTTACCCACTTTGCATAAAGCGTGATGTTGCTTGTTACGGTGTCTGTAGCAAAATTCCATGCAGTAGTGCAAGCTGCTTCTTTGTACCAGCCGTCAAAGGTAAAGCCATTTTTTGTAGGGGCGGTAGGCTCTGTAACTTTTCCACCATTTGCTATGCTTTGGCTTGCGACAGTTGAGCCATCTTTGCTATCGAAGGTTACTGTATACTGTGTTGTTGGAGTAGGTGGATTGGTGGAGTCACCTTTTTGTAGATATACCTTACCACGATTAAATATTGTTTTATACTCTGGATTATCACTTATAAGTTTAGATGATATATCACTGTTGCTAGTTGCAATCTCTATTTTAGTATTTTCATCAGTAGGAGGATTTTCGACACTAACACCAATACTTGCACCTTCTCCTAATCCAGTATTAGCAAGAATACTATTATTTGCGGGCAAATAGACATTTTTTTCAATTCCTTCGGTTGCCTCTTCATTTTTGACAACAAGATTTTCTGTTATGATAGGAGAGCCACTGACATAAAGTCTACCACTAGAATTTAAATTTATGCCACCACCATTATTTGTTGTTTTATTTCGTTGAATACTACCACCATTTATAGTGCAATCGCCCCAAACATTAATACCTCCAACATTATCAATAATTTCACCATCGTTCATAATAAACTTTGCATCAGATTGTATAGTTATCCCTCTATTATTATTACCAGTAATGCTACCACCATTCATAATGAACTGACCCTTATTGGATGGGGCTGCCTCTATACGTACACCAACACCTTCATTATAAATAATACTACCACCATTCATAGTAAAATTACCTCTACTACATACTGCAGGAACTTTTTTGTTATGGGAAATCACACCACCATTCATAATAAATTGATTAATCCTATAAATATCAGGCCCTCTGTCATAAATAGTTACAATACCATTTAATTCCGCCAATTTTGTATTATCATTATCAGTAATAGTACCACCGTTCATAATAAAAGTAGAACCATTACTCTCTTTACCTACATTCACAGCTCCTGTTGTCCCACCAGTAATAATGCCACTATTATCTTCTTTATCAAATAATGTTAATTTGCCACCTTGAACAATATCTATTCTTGACTTTAATGATAATGTATGCCCATTTAAGCATAGTGTTACATCAGACCCAGTCAAAATGTATGAAATTGTAACATCTCCAGTTAAATAATAGTTTCCATTTTGTAAAGTTAAAGTTCCGCTTGTTGTTGATAGTGCAGTCCAGCCAGTGTGGTCATCGTTACAAACTTTATCATGCGCTGTTACGTCCAATGGCATTGGCTGCCCCGTTTCACTTATGGTTGCTATTTGTTGTTCTTGTGTCAGCGTTTGCGTTGTTGTTGGCTGCGTTGTCGTTTCTGTTGGTTTTTCTTCTTTCTTTTCTTCTTTTTTCGGTTTTTCTACCTCCACTTCTTCTGTTTTTTGTGTTTTAACATCGGTTACTTGCATCGTTTTTTTGCTTTCTGGCTTTTTCGCCTCTGTCATTTGTACTGTTTTTTTCTTTTTTGTTTTTGCCTGTGTTACTTGTGTCGAATCCTGTGCAAAAGTCGTTGCAGGAACTGCGCCCATGATAAGACACACTGTTAGTATGTAAGACAATAGCTTACTAACATATTTTGCTTTTTTTCCCATTTTATCCCCGCTTTCTTGAAATTTTAGACAATAAAAAATATGTTATAAATCATTTTTTATGCTTACATGATAACATAATTTGGATTATTTGTCCAATTTATTATACTATTTATCCATATTTTAATATGGTTATGTGAAATGATAATAGAAAATTGATTGGAAAACGATTAAAATAAATAAAAAGTATTTATTAAATGGAAGCAATCTTGAAATGTCGTATTAATTTTTTAAAACAACAATTATTATAAATTATTCTAAAATAAAAAAAGTCTGCCGATAACAGACTTTTTCATATCATTATGTTAAGTAGTTTTTATAGAAATCGTTTTAGAAAAGGGAATCCCATATAATATGGGATTCCCTTTATTGCTTTGGTTATACCTCATTTGTTGTCTCATTGCTTGTTTCACTACTTGTTGTTTCAACTGAGGAATCACTTGCTGTATCATCATTAGCTGGTTCACTTGCATCGTCGTCAGCCGGTTTACTTGAATCTTCGTCAGCCGGTTCATTTGTATCGTCGTCATCTGGTTCACTTGAAACCTCGTCAGCCGGTTTACTTGAAACCTCGTCAGCCGGTTTACTTGAACCCTCATCATCTGGTTTACTTAAATCTTCGTCAGCCGGTTCACTTGAAACCTCATCATCTGGTTTACTTAAATCGTCATCAGCCGGTTCATTTGAATCTTCGTCAGCCGGTTCACTTGAAACCTCATCAGATGGTTCACTTGCATCGTCATCAGCCGGTTCATTTGAAACCTCATCAGATGGTTTACTTAAATCTTCGTCAGCCGGTTCATTTGAAACCTCGTCATCTGGTTCACTTGCATTGTCATCAGATGGTTTATTTAAATCGTCATCATCTGGTTTACTTGTGTTCTCGACATCTGGTTTACTTGGAGCAGATGACCCACCTGAAACTTCTACAACTGGTTTACTTGCAGCAACTAGTTTGTTTGAAGCAGGTGTAACAATGTCTTGTGGTTCATAAGTAATATTAAACTTATAAATTTTGGGAAGCGTTCCACTATTTGATACTACAACTGCAATAGGAGTTGACTTGCCTGGTGTCATAGTGAAGCCTGTATTGCCAACTAGAACTGCATCTTCATCATATATAACACCCTCATAGCTACCAGTTGATGCTGTTGTGATAGCTGCTTCTGTAAATGGAATCACAATCTCTTGCATTTCTTGGCTTGTTGGGGTAATTTCTATAGCTTCATCACTATTTTTATCTTTGATGGTGATTTTATCCAAAGAACCAGCATTGAAATAAAAATTATCTGAGCTATCGCTTAGTTTGTATTTTGAAAAAGCACCACTTAGCTGTGTACTACAAACTACATTAGAGTTGATTGTGTCTGTTAATGTATTGATACCAAAAGCAGCAATCAAGTCTTTTACACTATCAAAATATAAACTTTGTACATTGTTTTTGCTATTCAGACTTAACAATTCTTTCATTGTTTTTTCGATAGCTGTGCCATCTTCTTTTGTACCAAGTTTTAAAAGAATGTTTTCCGTATCAAGAGATTTCTCTTTTAATTCTTCTTCCGTTGTAGGAGAAAAAGCGCTATTTCCTGTAGTGTATTCAAATTTAAATTCATATCCTAAACTTCCATAATCCTTTATAGAGAAATTTTGACTTGTAACAAAATCACCTGTAACAGTCGCTTCTCCCGTATAATCATACAAGAATAGTTTTGGAACAGAATTTATACAAGCAACCATATATATAAGCTCTGGATTTTCGTCTGATACCACATACAATGTTTGACCACTGTCATCTGTTAAAGTTATATTTTGTGATTCCACACATTCAGAAAATTCTTTTGATTCCTGTTGTGCTTTTTGGTATTTATGGCTAAAAGGCGTATTTTCACTTGTCAAATTCAAGCTAAACTCATTTTCATTAACTTTGGTTGGTACTAACTTAACAGAATTGTCATCTGTCTTATAAAATTCAACGGTTCCCTGCAATGCTCCTCCCTCTGGAATCGTTTGTATTTCAGGAGCAAATGTCTTTGTAACGTTATCTTGTATTTATTTGGAACACCTTTTGTTATAGAAGGAGTAGTCAAAGGATATCCTGCAAAAACTCCCTTTTGACCATTATGTGTATAAATACTTTTTTCAGTCGAATGACCTAAGCTAATATCATCATGATATAAATCTACCCTCACTGACTTAATCAACTGTTTTATGTCATCATCTACAGCTTCTCCTGTCTCTTTTGTAACAGGAACAAATATATTCAACCAATCATTTCCCATCTCTCTTAAAATCAATTCAGGCTCTCCAAATTGTATTTTATATGTAGGAACTTCCGTAGTAGTAGATTCTTTTATATTTACTTTACAAACTTTTTGACTTACTGTTCCACCAGAGAAGTAAAAAGTAAACTCTAAAGAATCTCCAGGTGCAACTATATCTCCAAAGTCATCTGTTGCTTCAATGAAAATAACACCATAGTCTTCTAGTGTTTCCGTATAGTGTTCGTCTTTGTTAAACGCAATGGTTTCACCATTCTTTTTACAGTCGATACCATCAAATGTTTCACTAGGTTTCATATATTTAATATAAAATCTTATAGCAGAAGCATTTATATATTGTGTAGTCCTTGTATGGTCTGTATCTTTTGGATATCTTGTAACAATCACATTTGCTGCCCTTGTAACATTCAGTTTATAAACAGTTTTATTTTCTGGGTCATCTTTTGAAGCAACTGTAATTGTAACTTCTGCGTTCATTGCATAACCTAAATCAATCTCGCAAGAATTATCACTTGCTAGCGTAGCAGTTTCTTCTTCTTCATTATTTAGTAAATAGTAAGATACTGTTATCACAGAATCTGCTACAGTTGACTCCATGTTTAATTTCAGTTTAGTTGTTTTAATAGATACTTGCCCATCGATTGTTTTTGGAACATAACCACGAAAATCTAAAGTATTTGTAAGCCCAAAGATATTTAACGACTGTAATACTGGTGTATCAGGCAATACTTTGATAACATTATACTTTTCTTCGTTGATTAAACCTATAATTTTTGTTGTCTCCAAAGGCTCTATATTGTTATAAATTGTCTCTGTTGTTTCTGAGCCTAAAGTTCCGTCTTTCATAATAGGATAAGATTTATTATCTTTGTAACTGATAATATAGTAACGCTGTCCGATTTCCAAGCCTGTAACACACTCATCGCCTGCGATTCCCTCAGAACCTTCCTCTAAAATAACAGTAAGAGATGGTCTTTCTGGTTCTTCTACTTTTACAACTTTGTATCTTTCTGAATTGGTTAAGCCTGTAATCGTTGTTGTTTCTAGCGATTCCAAAGCATCATAATCAAAGGTTGTACCCTCTGCGCCTAAGGTTCCGTCTGCTTGAACTGCGTATGATTTATTATCTTTGTAGCTGATAATATAGTAACGCTGTCCGGTTTCTAAATCTGTAATACAAGCGTCACCAGCAGTTCCTTCTGAACCTTCTTCTAAAATAACTAGACTGTCTTTTTGAGATTCTACAGTAAGGAATGCGGTTTTACTAAAAACAGGTTCTCTTACTTTGCCAGGTTTTTCTGCCCAAACTTTAACAGAAAATTTTGCTCCACTGTCGCTTAATCCTGGTGTAAAAGAATAACTGTCTGTTGTTGCTCCTGAAATTTCTTTTCCATTGCAGTACCATTGATAGGAAAGTCCAGAAGCAGGTTGTGCATCTGCTAGAAATACAGCTTTTTCTCCAGCAGTAACAAAAACATCGTTAGGACCATTTACCGTAAATGGAGGATTAGCAAAGTCATCAACTGTAAAGCTTAAAAAGATGTCTTTGATTGCTTTATACTCATTATCTGCGTTAATATTTTTTAATCTCCAGTTTTCTTTTTTTGCATTGTCATTTAAATAAATTTGATAGTCGTTGGAATTACCTTTTTGTGAAATAAAGAACTGAATCTCTTTTTTGTCGTCCGATATGGTAACTGTATTGATTGCACCACTTACGCTACCAGAACGATAAACAAAGATATTATCTAATGTAGATGGATTTTTTCCGTTGACAAAGAATTCGATAGGTTCATCAAACATCATATCAACAAAAATACTGTCTGGTGTTTGAGAAAGTTCCACATAAGAATAGTTCAGGGCTTCTCTTTCTTGCTCTAAAACTTTTACAACTTTGTAGGTTTCATTGTTGACTAGGTTAATAATTGTATCTGTTTCGATAGATTCGAGATTATCATACAAGATTTCTCCTGTAAGCGCTGCACCTAAGGTTCCATCTTTGCGAACAACATAAGATTGATTGTCTTTGTATTGAATAATGTAATAACGCTGTCCGATTTCTAAACCTGTAATGCTAGCGTCGTCTGCTGTACCTTCTGAACTTTTTGCTAAAAGAACTTTTTCTTTTGAATCTAAGGCTTTGGATTGTACTGTCAAGACTGCTGTTTTACTTGTTGTTTCTCTGCCGTCTATCCAAACCTTAACGGTGAATTTACTGCCGTTGTCACTTAAAGCAGCGATAAAAGAATAACTATTAGAAGTTGCTCCTTTAATTTCTATATTATTGCGATACCATTGATAGCGCAAATTAGAAGAAGATGTTACATCTACTTTAAAAATAGCTTTTTCTCCTGCATAAACAGTAACATTCTCAGGACCATTCAAGATTAGAGAAGTATCACCGCTGCTATTTTCAGAATCGTTTACAGTTGGAGGAACACTACTGTTATTTGGGGAATGAGAAGAACTGTTTCCCTTATTTGTATTATGAACACCTGTGTTAAAAACATTGTTATTAACAGTAGCTGTAATATTATCTGCCACATTTACTATCGTTGGCTTTTGTGCAATCGAAACATTTTGAGAAGTAACGGAAACACTTTCTAATTTTCCTGTTCCTCCAACGGTTG
>CAMXTM010000099.1 GCA_947246775.1 uncultured Clostridium sp.
ATTATGAAAGAATATGGTGTCAATCGAATTTCTATTAATCCGCAGACAATGAATCAAAAGACATTAGATTTGATAGGGAGAAAACATAGCGTAGAAGAAATAAAGGAAATATATTGGCAGGCTAGGGAAATGGGCTATGATAATATCAATATGGATTTGATACTAGGACTACCTGAAGAAACGGTAAAAGATGTAGAATATACGATGGAACAAATGCAGAAGTTAAAACCAGATAATTTAACAGTACATACATTGGCTGTCAAAAGGGCATCACGATTAAAAGAAAATTTTGATTTATATACCTTAACAAAAGCAGAGGAACTTGAAAAAATGCTTGTAGTAGCAGGGGAATATGCAAAGCAAATGAATATGAAACCCTATTATATGTATAGGCAAAAAAACATGGTGGGAAATTTTGAAAATGTGGGCTATTGCACAGCAGGAAAAGAGTGTATTTATAATGTACAGATTATGGAAGAAAAACAAAATATCCTTGCGGCTGGCGCAGGAGCAAGCACAAAAATGGTATACCAGCCAGAAAATAGAATAGAAAGAGTATTTAATGTAAAAAGTGTTGATGATTATATATTGCGTATTGATGAAATGATAGAAAGAAAAAGAGAAGCATTGTTGTAAAACATTTAGGAGGGGAATAACTTGGCGATACAATTAGTAAAAGGTACAAAAGATTTATATGGCAGCGAAGTATTACAGTGGCAGGAATTGGAGCAAAAAATGCGTCAGTTGTGTGCTGTATTTGGGATTGGAGAAATGCGTACACCAATGTTTGAGTTTACAGAACTGTTTGCAAGGGGAGTCGGAGAGACAACAGATATTGTGCAAAAAGAGATGTATACCTTTACAGATGATGGCAATAGAAGTTTGACATTGCGTCCAGAGGGAACAGCGGGTACAGTGCGTGCTTATATTGAGCATGGTATGCACAATCAGCCACAGCCTACAAAGTTATATTATATTTCTCCAACATTTCGTTGTGAAAATACACAAGCGGGTAGACAAAGACAATTTCACCAGTTTGGCGTAGAAATGTTTGGTTCTTATAGTGCGGCACAAGATGCAGAAGCAATTTCTGTAGCAACAACTTTGTTAGAGCAGTTAGGAGTAAAAAACGTAGAATTGCGTATTAACAGTTTGGGCTGTACAGAATGTAGAAATCGATATAATGAAAAACTAAAACAGTTTATAGCAGAACATATAGACAAACTTTGCGATACTTGCAAAGACCGTTATCAAAGAAATCCATTGCGTGTGCTGGACTGTAAAGAAAAAGGCTGTCAAGAAATTGTAGCACAAGCACCCTCTGTACTGGATTGTTTAGATGAAGAATGTACAACACATTTTGAAAAAGTGCAGTCTATCTTAAAAGAAATGGGTATTGCCTATACAGTTGACCCTAAAATAGTGAGAGGATTGGACTATTATACAAGGACTGTTTTTGAATTTGTATCAGATGGCTTGACAGTTTGTGGCGGAGGACGTTATGACCAATTAGTAGAGCAGTGCGGCGGAAAACCAACAGGAGCAGTAGGCTTTGGTATGGGTATAGAACGCCTTGTCATGATACTAGAAAAACAGTATGGACAAATAGAAAAAGAGAACAATCCATTGATTTATATTGGTTCTATGGGACAACAGGGACTGCTAAAAGCGCAGGCATTGACTTTACAAATGAGAAAAGCAGGCATTTATGCAGAATGTGATACAGTAGAAAGAAGTGTCAAGGCACAAATGAAATATGCCAATAAAATCAATGCTGTTTATTCTGTAGTGATTGGAGATACAGAAATAGAGCAAAATCAAGTAGAGCTAAAAAAAATTCAAGAGGGTACAAAGGAAAATGTTGCATTGAGTGATTTGCTGGAAATTATCAAACAAAAAAATGCATAATACAATAAAAAAGACCTTGAGGCTCGTCTTCAAGGCTTTTTGTGTGAATTTATAAAAAAATTAACAAAATATGGTGATGTTTTTTATCTAATATGATAGTAAATAATGTTGACAGAATATGTTGATAATTGTATAATAAAAGTTGTGCGTATTATAAAAAATTTTAGAATAAAGAGAGCATAAGAGGGGGAAAATGGCATATGAAAGCAAAAAAAGCATTTGCTTTATTGTTAACAATGGGCATAAGTACAACAATTTTGCCTATGACAGTAAGTGCAGAAGAAATTGTGCCATCAGAAATGACACAACAACAGCAAGAGGAACAACAGGAGCAAGCGGAGGAACAAACGGGGCAGTCGGAAACAGAAGAAGATGTAACGGCTGAGAGGGAACAGCAAGACGAAAACGCACAACAGGAACAACAAACGGAACAGCAAGAACAACAAACAGAAGAAGAAAAAGAAGAAGAAGAAAAAGAACAACAACAAGAGAGTAAAAAGCCAGAAAAAATAACCATTACATTTGATGCGAATGGTGGGCAAGGGGAAGTACCAGAGACAATCAAACTTGCTGGGGAAGAAGAAGCCGTTTTGCCAGAAGATGTTGTTATTACAAAAGAAAATAAGTTATTTGTGGGCTGGAGTACAGAAAAAGAGAGTACAGAAGTACTATTTGCTACAGAGGACAAATTGACAATAGAGGCTTTTCCAGAAGAGATTACAGAAAATGTAACTTTGTATGCTGTTTGGCAGGACATAAGAGATTACCAAATACTGTACGACTTGGGAAATAATGAAATTATAAGAGAAAATACAAAAACAGGACAAACAGCACAAAACATTCCTACACAAAATAAAGAGGGGCAGGAAATTGTTGGCTGGAAAAATGCGAATGATGAAGTAGTGGAAGTAGCACAAATAGAAAAAGAAGTTGTAACAGGAAATGTTGCTTATCGTGCGGTATATGACCCATCAGCATTGGAGCAGACAACACAGCCAGAACAACCAGCACAAAATGAAAATACAAATATCGCATTAGAAACAGAAAAGCATATTAAATATATGGACGGAAGCGATGGCAACTTTTATCCAGAAAAGGCATTGACAAGAGCAGAAGCGTGCCAAATCTTGTATACCTTATTAAAACAAAAAGAAATGCCAACAAAAACATTTGAAGATGTTTCTAGCGATAGCTGGTATGCCAATGCAGTGACTACCCTTGCCACAATGGGAATTGTAGAAGGATATGGGCAAAATTTTGAACCGAACAGAGAAATGACAAGGGCAGAATTTTTGACTATATTGGGTAAAATATATCCATCTGATGGCACGATACTGACATTTTCTGATGTAGCAAGCGATAATTGGGCAATTAAGCCAATATCCAATGCAGCACAAAGAGGTTGGATAAATCCAGCAGAAGCAGTACGTCCTGATGAAAGCATTAAAAGAGAAGAAGCCGCAGTCATATTAAATAGAGTGCTTGGTAGAGCAGGCGATAAAAATAGCATAGATAATACAGAGGGCAGAATAAGGGAATTTTTTGATGTTGCACCAACACATTATGCTTACTATGATATCTTAGAAGCATCTGTAGTGCATGACTATCAAAAGACAGAAGCAGGGGAAGTTTGGACAGAGTTCCAAAAAGTGCCACTCAATATTGCACCAGGACTTTATAGTAAAAATGGCACACTGTTTTATGTAGAAGAAAATGGAAGTTTAGCAAGAAATAAAACAATTGGCAATTTTGCATTTGATGAAAATGGCTTATATACTACAAATTATCAAACATTAGATAGACAGCTTTCTGAAATTGTGAGAACACAGACAAACGAAGAGATGACACAAGAGCAAAAGCTAAGAGCATTATATAATTATGTAAGAGATGACTACCGTTATTTAAAAAGACCATTTGTGCAAAAGGGACAAGTTGGCTGGGAAGCAGAATATGCAGAGCCTATGATAGAAATGCATAAGGGAAATTGCTATAGCTTTGCAGCACTATATTACTATTTAGCAAAGCAAGTAGGCTATGATGCACATGCTGTTATCGGAACAGTAGGACATAATCATGCACCACATGGTTGGGTAGAAATTTCTATGGACGGCACTACATATTTATTTGATACAGAAATGGACATGGCATATAGATTGCGTGGAACATATTATGATTTATATAAAAAGACATATAGCAATGCACCTTTTATATATGTGAAGTGGTGATAAAAGATGGTTTTTAGTTCGGCAATATTTTTGTTTTGGTTTTTGCCCATTACATTTTTGCTTTATCATGCAATACCAAATAAAAAGTGTAAAAATGTCGTATTAACAATAGCAAGTATTGTATTTTATGCCTTTGGGCAACTGCAATACTTGCCGTTGCTTTTATTTTCTGTATTTTGCAATTATATTTTTGGTAGAATGTTGACAGAAAGGCATAGCCCTAAAAAAACCAAAAAGATAATCTTGACCGTTGCCTTGTTCGTGAATTTGGGACTGTTGTGCTTGTTTAAATATACGGACTTTTTTATAGAAAGTTTGAATACGATTTTTCATACAAATATAGCAAAAACAGGCATTGTGTTGCCGATTGGAATTTCCTTTTTTACTTTTCAAGGTATTTCCTATGTTGTAGATGTGTATCGGAATCCGAGAGAGGGTACAAGGGACTTTTTAAAAGTGGTGTTGTATATTTCATTTTTTCCACAGTTGATAGCAGGACCAATTATAAAATATCATGATGTTTCTAAGGAAATAGATGATAGAGTTTGTACCTTGCAGCAGACAGCCGAGGGTTTCAGACGTTTTACAATCGGGCTTGCAAAAAAAATGTTGCTGTCCAATGCAGTAGGATTGATAGCAGATACCGTTTTTGGCTTGCAGGCTTCCCAAATCGATATGCGTTTAGCTTGGCTGGGCGCAATTTGCTATGTATTTCAAATTTATTTTGATTTTAGTGGCTATAGTGATATGGCGATTGGCTTGGGGAAAGTATTTGGTTTTCATTTTAAAGAAAATTTCAACTATCCCTATACGGCTGATAGTATTAAAGAATTTTGGAGAAGATGGCATATTTCGCTTTCGTCATGGTTTCGGGATTATTTGTATATTCCGCTAGGCGGTAATCGTTTTGGAAAGTATAGAACAGCATGGAACAAGTTAATCGTATTTTTTGCAACGGGCTTTTGGCATGGCGCAAATGTTACCTTTATTTTGTGGGGACTTTTTCATGGGCTTTTTTCTGTGTTGGAGCAGTATAATATCATACCAATACAAAAAATGAAAGGCAATGTTGTAGGAAAAATGATAATGCATCTTTATACGATGCTAGTTGTGACAGTTGGTTTTGTGCTTTTTAGGAGTAGTAACTTGTCACAAGCTGCTATGATGATTGCAAAAATGTTTACGCTGACACCAGCAACAGTAGAAAGTACCTTTTTGTTAACACAATCCCTTTCTAACTACAATATTTTTATTTTGTTGCTTTGTGTTGTAGGGAGTTTGGGCATTGTACCAAAGTTGCAGCAAAGGGGCATTTTGCAAAAAAATGTTGTAGAATATGGCAGTTATGCTTTTGCAATGGTATTTTTGGTGTTCAGTATCATTGATTTGTCTGCGTCCGCATTTAATCCTTTTATATATTTTCAATTTTAGGTGTTGTGATATGAATAAAAATGGTTTTTATGTTTTTTTTATTGGATTTTTTATGGCAGTTTGTGTATTGTTTTCAGGAGGAATGTTTTTTGTAGAACAGCCAAAACCAAGAGCAAATGAAATCTTGACAGCAAAACCACTGTTGCGCTTGCCCGATGGCAGTATCAATAAACAATATTTGCAAAATGTAACAGATTATACCGCTGACCACTTTGCTTTTCGAGCAAATTTAATTACAGCACATAATGTAATGCTTGCGAAGTTGTTTGATACTTCTGCATCAAAAGATGTTATATTAGGTAAAGAGGGCTGGCTTTATTATAAGCAGACAGAAAATGACTATTTAGGCAAAGATGTTCTGTCAGACGATAAAATAGAAAATATTGCACATACCTTGCATATGACACAACAATATGTCACGCAAAAAGAGGCACAGTTTATTTTTTTTGTTGCACCTAATAAAAACAGTCTTTATGGCGAATATATGCCCTATGAAGGAAAAACATTTTCTAATGAAAGCAATGCAAAAAAGCTAATTGCTGCGCTACAAAAACAAAATGTAAATTATATTGATTTTTTTAATTTATTTGGACAGCAAGATGAAATATTGTATCATAGATTGGATTCGCATTGGAACAACAAAGGCGCAGCACTCGCAAGGGATATTATTATGGGAGATTTGGGCTTATCTGATGAAGTACAGTGGTATAATGAAAATTATAGTGTAGTAAAAAACCATAAAGGGGATTTGTATGAAATGCTTTACCCTATGGGAAAAGAATTAGATGACAATGTTGTATTTGAAAAAGAATTTTCTTTTGTTGCGGATAGTGAAATACACGCCGCAGATGATATACAAATTGATACAACAAAGGAGTCAAAACAACACTCTCTACTTTTGTTTCGGGATAGTTTTGGCAATGCCCTGTATCCTTTTTTAGCGGATAGCTTTGGGCATAGTCGATTTTCCAGAAAAATGCCTTACCCGATTACCATGATGGACGAATTAGGCGCAGATGTTGTTTTAATTGAAATAGTAGAAAGAAATCTTGCCAATTTGGCAAAATATGCCCCAGTCTTTCCTGCACCAGTAGTAGAATTGGACACCTTACAAGTGCAGCAAAGCGATTATACTGTTACAGTGCAGCCAAGTGATATGGCTGGTTATAGTTGTATCAAAGGAAACGTTTCCCAAAACGGAAATGTTTATATTCAGTGGCAAAATGTAGTTTATGAAGCGTTTCCTGTAGGAGATGGTGAGGGACAAGCATTTACGGCATATGTCCCAGAGGGAACAGAAGCTGATTTGCAAGCAGTTTTTGTCCAAAATAGAGAATAAATAAATGATAAAAGGGAGAAGAATTTGTTATGAAAAAGTTAATTATGTTGTTAAGTATGGTTGTTTGTAGTGGTGTGTTGCTGACAGCTTGTGGCGCTGATAGTACAACAACACCAGATACAGAAGAAACATCACAGTTGGACGACGAAAAGGAAGAAAATGAGGAGAAAGAAGAGGTAAAAAAGGCTGACCCAGCAGAGCCTGCGGAAGCCGCAGAGCCAGCAGATAAGGCAGAAACACCAGAGCAGCCAACACCAGC
>CAMXTM010000100.1 GCA_947246775.1 uncultured Clostridium sp.
CTGGAGAAAGTTTTTCCCCGTTAACTGCTGTACAAATTCCTTTTTCAAAATCCAATGTAACATATTCAGGTGTATCTGGAGCATCTTCAGGAGAAACACCTAATTGTAAAAGACGTTTGTAGTTTGGCTCATTTGCTGGGTCTTCCAATTCCAGACCTTCATGGCTTAAATGCCATATATTTCTGTCACGGCTGTAGCTGTCATCTTTTTTAACTGGAACTTCCATGCCTCTTGCTTCTAAATAAGCAATTTCATCTTCACGACTGCCCATTTTCCAAGTATCTAATCTCCAAGGAGCGATAATTTTTAAATCTGGAGCAAGTGCTTTTACAGTCAATTCAAAACGAACTTGGTCGTTGCCTTTTCCTGTTGCACCATGACAAATTGCAGTTGCGCCCTCTTTTCTAGCAATTTCAACAAGTCTTTTTGCAATAATAGGACGAGCCATAGAAGTACCTAAAAGGTATTTGCCCTCATAAACAGCATTTGCTTTTACACAAGGATAAATGGCATCTGTAATAAATTCTTCTGTAATATCTTCAATATAAAGTTTGCTTGCACCAGTTTTTAAAGCTCTTTCCTCTAAACCGTCTGTTTCTTTGCCTTGTCCCACATTACCACAAACCGCAATGACTTCTGCATCATTGTAGTTTTCTTTTAACCAAGGAATAATAACAGTTGTGTCAAGACCACCAGAATATGCAAGTACAATTTTTTCTTTCATAATAGTATTTCCTCCTCTATTTTACAGCTTTGACTGTAAACATTTAACAATTTGATTCATTACTTTCGTTATTATACACAAGTCTTTTAAAATAATCAATGCTTTTTCCTAAATTATTTGTATATTATTCGTATTTTGTGCATATTTATAAAAAACAAGGGAAAAACAAGGGGCTTTTTGTGCGTTATGAAAATATAAAAAGGCAAATGTAATTTGTCTAAAATACAGAAAAGAAAAGTATTATAAGATAAAAATACAGTTATGCAGATTGTAATGCATAAAATGCAATAAAAATAATTTAAAATGTAGTATTTTTTGTTTTGTAGTGAGCTTCCGTATAGGAAAGTCTTTTCTAATTTCTATTTTTGTGCTAATATATTGAAAGAACAATCATAAAAAAAGGAGGTTTTATTTGTGAAACTTTTTACATATGTATATAAAGGACAAGAACAGGTTGGGGTGTTATCTGCTGATGGTAAAAATTTGATAGCATTACCAGAAAAGGATATGCAAACACTCATTGAAAATTGGACAGAGGAAAGACAAAAAGAAGTAGAAACACTTTTAAAAACAGAAAAGGGTATTGCATTGGAGCAAGTGCAGTTAAAAGCGCCAATTCCTCACCCAAAACAAGATGTCATTTGTTTGGGCATCAATTATATGGCACACGCTGAGGAGTCAGCAAGATATAAAGAAGAAGCATTTGGAGGAGAAAGACCAAAAGCAATTTACTTTTCAAAAAGAGTAAACGAAGCAGTAGCAGATAAAGAACCAATACAAGGACATTTTGACATAGTAGAAAGCCTTGACTATGAAGTAGAATTAGCTGTAGTAATTGGGAAAGATGCGAAAAATGTAGCAGAAAAAGATGTTTTTGACTATGTATTTGGATATACTATATTGAACGATGTGAGCGCAAGAAACTTGCAAACTTCTCATAAACAATGGTATTTTGGCAAAAGCCTTGATGGCTTTACACCAATTGGACCATGTATTGTTACAAAAGAGGATTTTCAAAATCCACCAGCGCTTGCTATCAAATCTTATGTCAATGGTGAATTGAGACAAAATAGTACAACAGATTTGTTAATATTTGGAATCGCTCATGTTGTAAGTGAACTTTCTCAAGGAATGACTTTGCAAGCAGGCACGATTATTGCAATGGGAACACCAGCAGGAGTAGGTATGGGATTTGTTCCACCTAACTTTTTAAAAGCAGGCGATGAGGTAAAATGTGAAATAGAGGGCATAGGCACATTAACGAATGTTGTAAAATAAGGAGAATGAAATGGATAAGATAAAAGTAATGAGTGTTTTTGGCACACGTCCAGAAGCAATTAAAATGGCACCTCTTATCAAAGAACTAGAAAAAACAGAAGGGATAGAAAGTATTGTGTGTGTGACAGCACAACATAGAGAAATGCTTGACCAAGTGCTAGAAATATTTGATTTGCACCCACAATATGACTTAAATATTATGCAACCAAGACAGACCTTGGCAACGATTACAACAAAGGCACTCAATGGACTAAGTGAAGTGATGGCAGAAGCAAAGCCAGATTTGGTATTAGTGCATGGAGATACAACAACGACATTTTCGGGCGCACTGGGAGCATATTATAACCAGATTAAAGTAGGTCATGTAGAGGCAGGGCTTCGGACTTATGACAAGTATCAGCCTTTTCCAGAAGAAATCAATCGTTGTTTGACAAGTCAGCTCACTGATTTGCATTTTGCACCGACTGCATTAGCAAAAAAACATCTTTTAAAAGAAAATGTAGACGAAAAAAATATTTTTGTAACAGGAAATACGGTGATTGATGTACTGCAAACAACTATAGAAGAAGATTACCATTTTAGTGTAGAAGAACTGAATCAGATTGATTTTGCAAATAAAAAAGTAATTGCGATGACAGCACATAGGCGAGAAAATATAGGACAACCATTACAAAATATTTGTAATGCTGTAAAAAGAATTGTGGAAGACCATGAAGAAGTAGAAGTCGTTTATGCTGTGCATAAAAATCCAGCCGTTTCGGAAACAGTGCAGCGTATATTGGGCAATCAGGAGCGTGTTCATTTGCTAGAGCCTTTAGATTTAAAAGATATGCATAATTTGATGTGTCGTAGTTATTTTGTTATGACAGATAGTGGTGGATTACAAGAAGAAGTACCATCTATGGGAAAACCTGTGCTAGTGCTAAGAAATGTGACAGAGCGTCCAGAGGGAATTGAAGCAGGCACATTAAAATTAGCAGGAACAGAGGAACAAACAATATATGATTATGCCTATACATTGCTGCACAATGAAAAAGTATATCATGAAATGGCAAAAGCAAAAAATCCTTTTGGAGATGGTAATGCCTCTAAAAGAATTGTAGAAAGTATCTTGTATTATTTTGGAAAAGCACAGAAAAGACCAGAAGACTATATTATATGGAAAAGGCAAGAAACGGGAGGTAGAGAGATGAAAAAAGAGAGAATGTCTGTACTGAATATGTTGGAAAAAGGAATTATAACAGCACAAGAGGCAGAAAAATTGCTTTTGGCATTAAATGGCACACCAAAAACAGCGCAAAGAGAGGGTGTCAATGATGTTGTAAACCAAGCATTAAATAAAGCAGGCAGTGCAATCAATACTTTTGCAAAGGCAGTTGGAAAACAAGCAGAAAAATTAGAGCCAAAAGTAAAAGATGTTGCAGGCAAGGTGTCAGAAAAAGCATCTATTATAAAAGATGATGCAAAAACCTATGCAGAAAAATTAAAAGAAAAAAGAGAAAAAGCAAAAGAAGAAAAAGAGCAAGAAGAATTTGACGATTTTGATATAGATTTTGACGAGGAAGAAGAAATACAAGTAGTAGAATTGGAAAAAGAAGAAAAAGAATCTAAAAGAGCAAAAATCAAAAATCTGTTTTCTAATTGGTCAGGCGCAGTAGATTATATTGAAGACCATATAGAAGAAATGGAAGAATTTATAAAAAGAGCAAAAGAATTACGGGCAGAAATGAAAAAAGAAAAAATGGAACAAGAAAAACAGGAAACAGCAGAAGAAAAAGAAGAAGAAAAACAGGAACAAACAGAAGAAGAACAACAAGGAATAAAACTAGAAAAAGAAGAAGTAGCAAAAGAGGACAATGTAGAAAATAATGATATAGAAGATAGTGAAGAAGAAAGCAATGGAGAAGAACCAAGCAATTATTTAAAAAACGTTGACCAATATGTAGAGCAAATGCAGGCGCAGTTGCAACAAATAGATGATGCAGAAGCCTTTTTAAAAAGTGCATTTGGCGATGTAGATTGGGAAGACGAAGATGATGCAGAAGGGGAAGAAAAGCAAGAATAATATTGTCTTTTCTGTAAGGAGAAAACATGAAAGTAGATAAAACAGAGATAAGAAAAGAAATTGTTAGCTGGGTAAAAACAATTATATTGGCATTGCTTTTGGCGGCTGATATCAATACATTTGTGATTGTCAATGCATATGTGCCTTCTGGTTCTATGTAAAATACATTTATCACAAACGACCGTATTGTCGCATTTCGGCTTGCGTATCTTTTTGGAGAGCCAAAAAAAGGAGATGTTGTAGTATTTCATTTTCCAGATGACCCCACAGGGAAAACATTGTATGTCAAAAGGATTATAGGACTGCCTGGAGAAAAACTAGAGATAAAAAAGGGTAGAGTTTATATCAATGATAGTAGACAACCTTTGCCAGAAAGTTATTTAAAAGAAAAAGCAATAGGAGATTTTGGACCATATGAAATACCAGAGGGCTGCTATTTTATGATGGGCGACAATAGAAATGATTCAGAAGATGCTAGATTTTGGCAAAATACTTATGTAGAAAAAAGTGAGATACTAGGAAAGGTTATTTTCCGATATTACAAAGGATTTAAGATAATAGAATAAAATGTCTTTATTTTTTGTAGTATATGATATATAATAAAAACAAACAATAGTTATTGAAAAAGGATAAGGAGGAAATAAACAATGGCTGAAGTAACAAAGGATACACTAATTGGAGAAGCATTGATGATAGACAAAGGAATTGCAGCAATTTTGATGCAAAATGGTATGCACTGTGTAGGCTGCCCTTCTTCTGCGGGAGAATCCTTAGCAGAAGCAAGTATGGTGCATGGTATGAATGCAGACAAGTTGATTGAAGACATTAACACTTATTTAAAAGATAAATAAGAAATAAAATAAAAAAGGGCATAGCAAATGTTATGTCCTTTTTTTATGAAAAATACAAAGGAGGTCTTGCATATGGAATTAAAAAAACAATATGATGTAGCGATTATTGGCGGCGGCATTGGTGGCATTATGACAGCATACCGCTTAACAGAAAAAAAACCAAATTTAAATGTAGTCATACTAGAAAAAGGTCATGCAATTGAAAAAAGAATTTGCCCGATTGTAGCAAAAAAGACAGATAAATGTATTAAGTGTAAATCTTGTGCAATTATGGAGGGAATGGCAGGCGCAGGGGCTTTTTCCGATGGTAAATATGTCATTTCAACAGAATATGGTGGTTGGCTGACAGAATTTTTAGAACCATCTACTGTAATTGATTATATTGAGCAAGCGGATAGTATGCTTGTAGAATTTGGTGCAACAACGGAACGTTTTCAGCCTGATAATGAGTTAAAAAAGATTTGTTTGCAGCAT
This sequence comes from uncultured Clostridium sp., assembly GCA_947246775.1. Classification (GTDB taxonomy): domain Bacteria; phylum Bacillota; class Clostridia; order Lachnospirales; family Anaerotignaceae; genus Coprocola. The sequence continues at coordinate 5,393 of CAMXTM010000100.1, forward strand.
GACTTACATATGAGTCAAGCACAGTTAAAACATTTGGGAACAGATAGCAATTTTGAGACCATGCGAAAAATGATAGAAGCATTAAAACAAAAATGTGATATTGCAACGGATACCTTTGCATCAAAAATAGACAAAGATAAAAAAGAGATTACGACAGTATGTGAGGGAAAAGAAACTGTTATTTCGGCAGATGTGATTGTATTTGCAGTAGGTAGAGCAGGAAGTCGCTTTTTCTCAAATTGGTGTGTAGAGAATGGGATTCCGCTAAAAAATAACCAAGTAGATATTGGAGTACGTGTAGAGTTGCCTTCTATGATATGGGAACATTTTTCTAAAAAAATATATGAGCCTAAAATTTGGTATAGAAGTAAAAGATATGGCGATACAACAAGAATGTTTTGTTTTAATGAAAGAGGAAATGTTGTAACAGAAAATACAGATGGTGTTTTGACAGTGAATGGACATTCTTATAGAGATTTAGATAGAAAGACAGAAAATTCCAATTTTGCATTGCTTTCTACAATTAAATTTACAGAACCTTTTAAAAATCCGATTGAGTATGCAAGATATGTAGCAAGCCTTGCTAACTTGATAAGTGGTGGTAGTGTGTTGGTGCAAAGGCTGGGAGATTTGGAAAGAGGACGCCGTTCTGATGCTAAAAGAATTGCACAATCTACTACACGCCCTACTATGAACGCCGTAGCAGGAGATTTGAGCCTTTGTATTCCAAAAAGACAGTTGGATAATATCATAGAAACACTTCATGCTTTGGACGCTATTGCACCAGGCACAGCAAATTTTGATACATTACTTTATGGTATAGAGTGTAAATATTATTCTGCAAGACCAAATGCAAATGATTTTGAATTAGAGGGCTGTAAGGATATTTATGCGGTAGGAGATGGAGCAGGGTTTACACGTTCCTTGTCACAGGCAGCAGCAAATGGATTGTATGTAGCAGATAAGTTGTTGAAAAAGTAATAAAGTAGCATAAAAAAGACCTCATTTTCATAAAAAAGTGAGGTCTTTTGACTGATTATGAAATAGATTTACCTAATTCTTCTGCTTGTTCAAGCTGTTGTGGTTTATTTAATATGTCACCTATCTCCATATTTCCACCAGCATAAACAATACCTAAATCTTTCCAACCTAAGTGAGATAAAAGCCCATCATAATATGCTTTTACTGGAGCAAAGTTGCTTTCTGTGTTTCCCTCTGCTGCCATAAGTAAGATACAGTCTTTTTTAGGGTTTGCATAGTTGGGGTCAAGTTCTGCTACTGCAAATAGACGGTCAAAAGCACATTTTAACTGTCCTGTAATACCCCAGTAGTACATAGGTGAAGCAAGTACAACAATATCAGCTTGCTGATAGACTGGATAAATTTGTAACATATCATCTTTTTGTACACAAGGACTTTGAAGGTCTTTGCCACCTTTACAGCAACCTAAACAGCCATGAATATCCATTTTTTGTAAATTAAAACAGACAACTTCATTTCCTGCTGCTTGCGCACCTTTTGTAAAATGTTGAATCAGTTGTTTTGTGTTTCCGTTTTCTCTTGGACTTCCATTTAATATCATAATTTTTTTTGCCATAGTTGATACACCTCCAAATAATATGGTATAATAGTAACATCATATCATATTAAAGTAAAGTACGCACATTTAGGTTAGTTACTAACCAAAAGGAGAGTGTAAAATGTTTCAAAATTATATTGAAAAGTCAAATTTTGAAGATACTGGATTTTATTATACCTTGTCGCT
>CAMXTM010000101.1 GCA_947246775.1 uncultured Clostridium sp.
AGTAGTGCTGTGAAATCTTTCAGAGAGTCTTGTAATATGGTGTGAAAAGGCAGATGAAGCAGTAATGAAAATGGCTCTTGAATGGTGTACAGAAGCCTTTTATATAGAGGTCTAGGCTACAACAGGTTCGCCTGTTACAGCGAAACGGTATTATCCTTTTTTAAAAAAGGACGTACTGACAAAGAGGTTTTCTATTTTTAGAAAATAAAATGAAGTGGTACAGCGTTCGTAACGCCTTCATAGGATAATTATCCTGTGAGGGCTTTTTTAATTTAAAAATTTAGGGAGGAAATAAAAAATGCCAATTAGAATACCAGATAATTTACCAGCAAAAGAAATACTAGAAAAGGAGCATATCTTTGTTATGGGAGAAGAAAGAGCATTTCACCAAGACATTAGACCACTAGAAATTGCAATTTTAAATTTGATGCCATTAAAAGAGACAACAGAAACACAACTATTGCGTTTGATAGGAAATACACCACTACAAATCAATATTACATTGCTTTTTCCTAAAAATCATCAAACAAAGAATACTGCTCCAGAACATTTAAAAGCATTTTACCACAGTTTTGATGAAATCAAGCATAAAAAATTAGATGGTATGATTATTACAGGTGCGCCTGTAGAAGATTTAGAATTTGAAGAAGTGAATTATTGGGAAGAACTCAAAGAAATTATGGAGTGGACAAGAACGAATGTGACCTCTACACTGCATATTTGTTGGGGAGCGCAAGCGGGACTTTACTATCACTATGGTATAAAAAAACACAAATTACCTGAAAAAATGTTTGGTGTTTTTGCGCATACTGTGCGTGTCAAAAGTGCTGATTTGATGAGGGGATTTGATGATGTGTTTTATGCACCACATTCCCGCCATACAGAAGTTAAATTAGAAGATATTTATAAGGAACCAAAATTAGAAGTGCTTTCTACCTCAGAAGAATCAGGGCTGTATATTGCTTCTTCTCGTCATGGCAGCCGTATTTTTGTTATGGGACATTCCGAGTATGACCCACTTACATTAAAAGAGGAATATGTAAGAGATTTGGGCAAAAGAGATGATGTGCCTTTTCCCAAACATTATTTTAAAGATGATGACCCAAAACAAGACCCTGTTGTAACATGGAAAAGTCATAGTAATTTGTTGTTTTGTAATTGGTTAAATTATTATGTTTATCAGGTGACGCCTTTTGAAATTGAAAGAGTAAATGGCATGCCAGAGTCTAAAAATTAATATTTGCTAAAACAAACATATATATGTTGCATAAAATAAATAAAATAAAAATAAAAAACATAGTAAAATAGATATAAAAAAGAAAAGCAGTTACAGTTTGTAATTGCTTTTCTTTCTATTTATTACATAAAAAAATACAATATTTTCTCAAAATAAAAATAGATGTAGTATTGACAATATGTGGTATAATGCAAAGATATTAAAAATGATTGTAGGTATAACAGATAGTAAAAGTTCTATTGTGTGGAGGGTATCAGCATTTTTGTAAAAGCAAAAATGCAATAGTAAAATAGTATAGATATGATATGAGCATAAACAAAGAGGAGGAAAGATATATATGGAATCGTATCATTTTTTGCTAGTGTTAGCAATCATTTTATTATCAACAAAGGTATTTGGTTTATTATCTGAAAAGGTACATATGCCACAAGTTGTGGGAGCTTTAACAGTAGGTATTATATTAGGGCCAGGTTGTTTTAATGTTTTGCAGGAAACCGACTTTTTAATGAAATCAGCAGAAATAGGTGTAATATTGCTGATGTTCCAAGCAGGATTAGATACCGATTTAGAGGAATTAAAAAAGACTGGAAAAGCCTCTTTTATTATTGCGTTAATTGGTGTTATTGTGCCTTTTTTAGGTGGTACAATTGTCTATTTGTTGTTTTTCCAATCAACTGCAATAACGCATATTGATTTTTTGAGGGCTTGTTTTGTAGGTGTTATATTAACAGCAACATCTGTTAGTATTTCTGTAGAAACGCTCAAAGAAATGGGAAAATTAAAAGGAAAAGTGGGTACATCTATATTAGGAGCAGCAATCATTGATGATATATTAGGCATTATTGTGCTGACTGTTATTACAGGTATTACCTCACCAGAACAAAAAGGAATTGCTTTGGTATTGATTAAGATACTGTTGTTTTTTATCTTTGTGGGCATTTGTGCCTTTATACTACAAAAAACATTAAAGCATTTTCCAAATATGTATCCTACAGGAAAAAGACGTACAGCATTGTATTCTATTGCATTTTGTTTGATAATGGCATATTGCTCTGAAGTGCTTTTTGGTGTTGCAGATATTACAGGTGCTTATTTTGCAGGACTAATGTTGTGCAATTCAGGAGAAATTAGAGATTATGTTGTTAGAAGAATATGTATTACGTGTTATATGTTTTTTACACCAATATTTTTTGCAAGCATAGGAATGAAAACAGTGTTGAGCGGTATGACATCATCATTGTTGTTGTTTTCTGTTGTTTTGCTGATTGTAGCAATATTGTCCAAAATAGTAGGTTGTGGATTAGGAGCAAAAATGTGTGGTTATACTAATGATGAAGCACTTTCTGTCGGTATTGGTATGGTATCACGTGGAGAAGTAGCACTGATTGTGGCACAAAAGGGTTCTCAGGCAGGTCTGATTTCTGAAGATATGTTCCCTGCAATTATATTTGTAGTAATTATTACTGTATTATTGACACCGATTTTGTTAAAAGTACAGATGAAATAAATTGATAGAAAAGCCAGTGTAAATAAAATTGCATTGGCTTTTTTTAGTTATAAAAAGCAACGAATAGGGGCATACTTCAACAAAAAAAGGTGATGTTTATGTTTTATGTGTTTTCAGGTGGAAAAGCGGAGCAAAAAGACAAGATAGAATATCCGCCTAAAAAGGATAGTGCTATAATCGGTATGTTTCACCAAGAACAATGGGAAGAAATCGCAAAAAAGTATCATATCAATTATGTACCACTGCAACAAATTTCGAAGTATGCCTATTATGAATGTTTAGATGGGTTTGACTTTATCTGTGTTAATGCCATTGACTATCAAAATTTGTATGGAGGGCAAAGGCGAGTATTATTTTATATAGAAAAAGATTTTTATTTGATTTTTTCTGATGAGCCAGCAAAGTGGAAAAAAATAATAGAAAATATTATAGAGGTACTAGGAGAAAAAAATACAAGTAATAGAGTACTCTTTGAATTTATTACAAAGTTGATAGGAAGCGATATTACGGTATTTGACGATTTAGAAAAAGAAATTGTAGAATTGGAGCAAGCGTTGATAACTGCACAAAAAAAGGATTGTGTTAAAGAGATTATTTCTTTGAGAAAAAAGCTAATGATACTAAAAAAATATCATGAACAAATATTAGATGTGCTGGAATGTTTATCAGAAAATGAAAATCATATTTTTGATGAAAAAACAGTTAGATGTTTTGATAGACTGCAAAAAAAGACAGAAAGATATTACGAAAATGTATTAAATTTGAGGGAAGCTGTAACACAAGTAAGAGAGTCCTACCAAGCACAAGTTGACATTAATTTAAATTATACTATGAAAATATTTACTGTAATTACAACCATATTTTTGCCATTGACGTTGATTGTAGGCTGGTATGGCATGAATTTTGACATGCCAGAATATAACTGGAATCATAGTTATGCTATGGTAATTAGTTTGTCGGTAGGAGTTGTATTAGCTGGTGTAGTATTTTTTAAAAAAAAGGGCTGGTTTTAAATCAAATTGATTTGGAAGCTGTAATATAGTCTGGTATTGCATAGAGCTTTGTCATATATTGCGACAAAAAAAGTTGTATCTATCATATTGTTTTTAGTATATTGTTTATGGTACAAAAAATAGATAAAAGGAGGACAAGTTGTGCTTGACTATATTACAACACTTTATCAAAAGAGACCAAAAAAGGAGGATATTATAAAAGAGAATATAGAGGAACAAAAATATTTTTTTTTGGAGAGAGCAGAAAAACTGGAAAATTCTTTTTATGAGGCATTTTTTGAACATTCTATCGAAAATGCAGTAGCAGATGCCTATGAAATTTTTTTAGAAACGAAAACAGAATATAACTATTTTGAGCAACAACTAAAAGATTTAGATGAGGAAAAAGGCAGAAGATTTTTAAAATTAGTAGGGATTTATCATAGTATTAGATTATCTCGTATTAAAAGAAGAAAATTGAGATGGAGAGAAATGAAACGGAATTTATATTTTGTTTTTCAACTAAATGAAAAAGAAAAAAAACTAGCAGATGTGTTGTATTGCTGTGCAAAGAGTGGAGAATGTTATTTTTCTGATTTGTTTGCAAAAACAACGGCAAGATATGTATTTGATTCTCGTAGTCTTTCGCCATTTTCGTTGGCATTTATAGAAAATTTTTGTTATAATTCATTTAACAGTTTTATGGCTTCCTTTACAAAATATCTTTCTGTGAATGTGAGATTAAAGAGGGCAGCAAACTGATTTTTTTTAATGAGGTGTAGCAAAATGTGGACAGAGCAACAACAAAAAGCAATCAATACGAGAAATTGTAATCTTTTAATATCAGCAGCGGCAGGCTCAGGAAAAACAGCAGTATTGGTAGAACGTATTATTTCTATGATAATTGATACAGAAAATCCGATTGATGTAGATAAACTGCTTGTTGTAACATTTACCAATGCAGCAGCATCAGAAATGAAGCAAAGGATTGGTGATGCGATTGCAAAGCAATTAGAAACTGATTCATCAAATGAACATTTGCAAAACCAGTTGACAAATTTGAATAGAGCAGACATCAAAACCATACATTCTTTTTGTCTTCAAGTAGTAAAAGAGAATTATTATGCTCTAGGCATTGACCCTATTATGAGAACAGCAGATGAAACGGAAGTCAAACTTTTAAAGCAGGAAGTAATAAGTGATTTATTTGAAGAACTATATAGTATAGAAGACAATATAGAATTTTATACCTTAGTAGAAATATTTGGAAATGATACCAAAGATGACAAATTAAAAGAGTTAATATTGAATATCTATGATTTTTTGTTAGGCTGTCCTGAGCCTTTGAAGTGGCTTTATGATAAAATAGAGATGTTTCATTTGTCAGAAAATAATACACTAGAGGATACTATTTGGGCAAAAATATTGCGTGAAAAAATGATACAAGATATTTATATGATGTATGACTGTTTAGAGCAAGCATATAATTTAGCACTAGATAATGCTGGTTTTGACAAATATGAACAACAGTTGCAAATAGAATTAGATATGGCGGAGAACTGTAAAAATGGGTGTTCTCTGCCTTTTCGCCATGTGCAAGAATTACTCAATATAATGCATTTTGATAGAATGCCTCCTTATAGGGGAGAATATAAAGATATAGCAAAAAAAATAGGAGATTTGAGAAAAAAAGCAAAAACAATTTTAGAAGATTTGCAGGAAAGTATTTTCCCATATTCTATTGATAGTATGGAAGAATATATAAAACAATTATATAATATTATAAAATACTTGGGAAATGTAATTGAACTGTTTATGGAAAAATATCAGCAGGTAAAAAAAGAAAAAAGGATATTAGACTTTGGAGATTATGAGCATTTTTGTTTAAAAGTGCTTTTAAAAGAGGGTAGCACAATAGATAATATCATACCAACAGAAGCTGCAATAGAACTACAGCAAAAGTATACAGAAGTATTTACGGACGAATACCAAGATAGTAATTTAATACAAGAGATGATATTGTCTGCTGTTTCTAAAAAAAGTATGGGAGAATATAATCGTTTTATGGTAGGAGATGTCAAACAAAGTATTTATGGTTTTCGGCTTGCTATGCCTGAGATTTTTATGCAAAAATATGATGATTATAAATTAGAGGAGGGAAAAGAGCAAAAAATATTGCTTTCTCAAAATTTTAGAAGCCGTAAAAATATATTAGATGGCATCAATTTTATCTTTCGCCAAGTAATGTCAAAACAAGTAGGCGACTTGGTATATGATGATGATGCGGCACTTTATGCTGGCGCAACCTTTCCAGAATTTGATGGAAATTGTGGAGGAGAAAATGAGATTATATTGTTAGGTCTGCAAGAAGAAAAAGAGGATTTAGAAGAACAAAATGCCGAAGATGATATTTTAGCGGAATGGAATCAGGCAGAACAAGAAGCATATGTCATTGCACAAAGGATTAAAAAAATGATGGCAGAGGAAAATTATCATGTTTTGGATAAAAAAACAGGAGAATATAGACCAGTTGCGTTTAGTGACATTGCAATATTATTGAGAAGTAGTAAAAGGTGGAACGGTATTTTTGACCATATTTTTATAAAAGAAGATATTCCTTTTTATGCAGAAAGTTCACTGGGATATTTTGAAACATTAGAAGTAATGACTATTTTAAATCTTTTGCAAGTGCTAGATAATCCAATACAAGATATACCATTACTTTCAGTGTTACACTCGCCGATATACCATTTTACAGCAGAAGAACTCATGGAAATTAGAATGATAGGAGAAGAAACGAATAACTATTATAGCTGCATTAAAAAATGTATAGAGCAGTACGACAAAATAGAAAAAGATATAAAACCAATAGTGGAGAGATTGCAAAAGGTACTTGATGATATTTCCTATTGGAGAAAAAAAGCAGTAGATTGTTCTATTAGCCAATTACTTTGGTATCTTTACGGAGAAACAGGATATTTTGACTATGTAGGCGTTACAGCAGGTGGAAAATTAAGACAGGCGAATTTACGATTTTTAATAAAAAAAGCGGAAGAATACGAAAAAACAAGTTTAAAAGGGTTGTTTCATTTTGTAAAGTATATTGAAAATATTAAAAAAGCAGAAGATACTTCAGGTTCTGCAAAATTGCTTAATGAGGGAGAAAATATGGTGCGTATTATGACCATACATAAAAGCAAGGGCTTGGAGTTTCCGATTGTTTTTGTTTCGGATATGGCAAAAAACTTTAATATGAAAGACTTGGCTAAAGATGTACTTTTAGACAATGAAATAGGAATTGGTGTCAATTATATGGATTTGGATAAAAGAGCAAAATATACTACATGGGCAAAAGAAGCAGTCAAAGAAAAAATAAAACAAAATAACCACAAAAAGAGGTAGAGAAAATGACAGTGC
>CAMXTM010000102.1 GCA_947246775.1 uncultured Clostridium sp.
GTACTGGCTGTTGTTCTATCAATTTCCAATGATAATCTTTATCTAAGTCTTTAAAGTAGGCATCAGAGAGGAATGTTTGATAGATTTTTGTAACGTAAGCCCTTTCACAATAAGGTAAAAACTGTTGATAAATGCTGCTGCCCCCAACAACAAAAACATATTTTTGTTTATACTTTGATACTGTTTTTAATACTTCTGGTATACTATGACAAACCTTTACGCCCTCACAAGTGTACGCATGATTGTGTGTCATAACAATATTGATTCTGTTTGGCAAAGGCTTGCCATCTGGAAAAGATTCCAATGTTTTTCTGCCCATAATAATAATATTGTCTGTTGTCATTTTGCGAAACCGTTTTAAATCTGCGGATATTCTGACTAAAAGTTGATTATCTTTTCCAATTCCCCAATTTTCATCTACTGATACAATTAAGTCCATGTTTCCACTCCTTTGTTATATAGCAACAGGTATTTTACCAATTGACTGCCCATATTCGTAATTTTCTACTGTAAAATCTTCTACTGTAAAGTCATAAAAATTTTTAATTTCTGGATTTAAAGTAACTTTTGGTGCTTGTTTTGGTTCTCTTTTTAGGAGTTGTTTTACCATTTCTATGTGTCTGTCGTAAATGTGCATATCGGAAATGACATGAACCAATTCGCCAGCCTCTAAGCCGCTAACTTGAGCAAACATCATAAGCAAAGCAGAATATTGCACAACATTCCAGTTATTTGCGGTCAATGTATCCTGTGAGCGTTGATTTAATATAGCGTTTAATTTTTTGCCAGTGACATTAAAGGTCATACTATAGGCACAGGGATATAAATTCATTTCATTTAGGTCACTAAAGTTATAAATATTTGTCATAATTCTTCTGCTGTAAGGATTGTTTTTTAAATCATAAAGCACTCTGTCTACTTGGTCAAACATTCCCTCTTTGTATTGATGTTTGATACCTAATTGATAACCGTATGCCTTGCCAATAGAACCATTTTTATCTGCCCAAGAATCCCAAATATGGCTATTCAAGTCGTTTACATTGTTTGACTTTTTTTGCCATATCCAAAGTATTTCATCGATTGCTGCTTTCCAGTTGGTATAACGAAGTGTCATAAGCGGAAATTCTTCTGATAGTTGGTAGCGGTTTACAATACCAAACTGTTTGATGGTGTAAGCAGGTGTTCCATCTTCCCAGTGTGGGCGTACTTTTTCGTGTTCAGAAGAATAGCCACTTTGTAGTATATCATTACAATTTTTTATAAATATTTCATCTGCTTTGCTCATACAAGCACCCTTTCTTTATTTTAATGTACATTCACATTTTACCATGCCAAGAACAAAAAAAAAAGAAGTGTTTTTGACACACCTCTTAAATTTTTACAGCAAATTATTACATATTTCATTATATTGTTATACTATTTCTTTTTTCTTTCTGTTTCTATTGCATAAAATGTTATTCAATAGGAAGAAGTCTTCTGTGATACCCTTCTTTTACAAGAACAAATTCATCTGTATTGATAAACTTTTTCATAGTTTCTATCAAATCTTGGTCAGAAAGGGAAGAATTATCTATAGAAATTCCTGTAAACGGAATTTCACCTTCAAAAAGAAAAGGAACATCTGTGTCATACTCATTATCATAAAACACATTAGCTGTACCTGACCAACGAATCAAAAATTTAGTTCCATGTCTTTCTAAAAATTCTATTTTACTTTTGGTAACATCTTCATGCTCAAAAACATATAATACACCTGCTTCATCGCCTATTTCGTTATATTCTGAATCCCAATTTAAAACCATACCATCTAATTCTTTCCAAGAAGAAATATTTATATGGATTCCCTCATTATGATATAAATATGGTGACTGGTATGGTAAAAAATCAAAATCTTCATCATCATCTTCATAGTTTTCGTTATCTGCTTCCTCTTCTTTATAGACTTTGCTATCTGTATTAATTTCAATAGACCATGTTAATTTATTTTTGCGAAAAGGAACATCATATGTAAAATAACCAGAAATTTCGGTACGTTCTTCTTCAAACTCTAATTTTCCTAATTGAAACATCTGTAAAACCTCCTTTGATATATAAACTTTATAAAAAAATTTTAATTTTCTGCTACAGAAAGTCCAAAAAACAACACTTTTTTTGCACCATTTGCATAAAGCACTTTGGAACATTCGTTGATGGTAGTGCCAGTTGTAAAAATATCATCTATTAGTAGTATCGTTTTGCCCTCTACTTCCTCGCCATTTTCCAAGGAAAAAGCACCTTTGATATTTTCCCGTCTTTGTTCTGCATTTAATAAACTTTGTGGTGCAGTATGGCGTATTCTTTTTAAATTATTGGCACTATATGGTTTTCCGAAGCGCTCAGCTAACAGTTTTGCCAATAATTCAGACTGATTAAATCCTCTTACCTTTTGCTTTTTTTCATACATTGGTACAGGAATCAATAAATCAGACTGTTCTTGCAATTCTGGGTAATAAGTTAATAAATAATCTCCCATTAGTTTTGCCAAAGGGACAGCATCTCTTTTCCAATATTTGAATTTAAAATGTGCAATGGCATCTCTTACATCGGCATAAGAAAAGACTGCTACACCCTTTTCAAATACAAAATTTGCCTTTTGGCATCTTTCGCAATATGTTTCATTTAAGTATACGCTGCGACCACATTTTTGACAAACAGCACCCTCTTTCCAAGGTAGCGTATTTTCACATTCGCTGCAAAGAATTTCTTTTGTACCTGTTTTCATTATTTTGCCACATAAAATACAGCGTGGAGGATAAAACCATTGTAAAATCATATTCCAAAAACGCATATTGATACACCTCTTATACATCACGATTCATAAAGTCATATAAATGTTTTAAACGATAAGACAAACTGGAATAACGGTTAATTTCTCTATTGTTTGCTACCATAGCAGAAATTTTATCTTCTAGCCCTACAAGCACAACAAGTTGCTTTGCTCTTGTAACAGCAGTATAAAGTAAATTTCTTGTCATAAGCATAGGAGGACCATTGTGTACTGGCATAATGACAACTGGGTATTCGCTGCCTTGTGATTTGTGTATGGTAATGGCATAGGCAAGTTCGAGTTCTTCTAGTTGCGTAAAATCATATACTACACATTTGTCATCATCAAAAGTAACCTCTAGTAATTCGTTTGTTTCGTCAATGTCTGTTACCATTCCAGCGTCTCCATTAAATACACCAACACCTTCTTCTTTTACTTTTCCAAAGTGATTGTATATTTTCCAAACAATGTTATAGTTATTTTTAATTTGCATGACTTTGTCACCCTCACGAAAAATCGTATTTCTGAATAATTTTTCTTTTTTGTTTTCGTCAGGAGGATTGAGAGCTTGTTGTAGTACCTCATTGAGATGATATACTCCAATGGAACTTTTGCGAATTGGTGTCAATACTTGTATGTCTTTTATGCTGTCACAGGATAAAAAATTAGGCAGTCGTCTGATAGCCAATTCCACAATTGCTTTTACAATATCTTCAGGGTAAGCTCTTTTTACAAAAAAGAAATCTTTTTCTTTTTCATTTAATACAAGTTTTTGCCCTTGATTGATTCTGTGCGCATTCATAATAATTGCACTTTCCTGCGCTTGTCTAAAAATTTGATTTAATACTACAACAGGTAATTTTTGACAAGTAATTAAATCTTTTAGTACATTTCCAGCACCAACAGAGGGTAACTGGTCTACATCTCCTACAAGGATTAGCCTTGTTCCTGCGCTAACTGCTCTTAAAAAACTGTGCATCAATGCAATATCTATCATAGAAGATTCGTCAATAATAATAACATCAGCGTCAATGGGATTTTCTTCATTTTTATCAAAAGTTTGTCTACGCTTATCTTCATTGATAAAATTGATGCCTAATAATCTGTGTATGGTTTGTGCTTCCATACCTGTTGCTTCTGTCATTCTTTTTGCAGCTCTGCCCGTTGGCGCAGCTAGTACAATTTCGTTGTCTTCTTGTAATAATATTTGTATAATGGTATTTATTGTAGTCGTCTTTCCTGTACCTGGACCGCCTGTAATAATTAGTACACCATGTGTCATAGCATCAATAACCGCCTGCTTTTGCTGCTGCGCCAAAGTAACTTTTGTCTGTTCTTCTACTTCTTTAATCGTATTTTCTATATTGATGCTGTTTTCGGAATCATATTGTTGTGATAACTCTAGCAATTTTTTTGCGACAGAAATTTCTGCATAATAAAAAGGAGCTAGATAAACATAATATTGTTCTTCTCTTTTTTCTAGCCAAATTTGATTGTTTAATTGCATTTCTTTGAGATATTGTTCCATATCAATGTGATAAAGCTCTAACAATTCTTCTGTTTGCTGTATCAGTAGTGCAATAGGCAAAAAAACATGACCATTTCCTAAAGCATGATTTAATATAAACTTAATGCCTGCACAAATCCGATAAGGACTGTCAAAAGGGATTCCCATAGAAGACGCCATTTTATCCGCCATTTTAAAACCGATTCCAAAAATATCATCTGCAATTCGATAAGGATTATTTTTTACAATATCAAAGGTTTGTTGTTTATATTTTTTATATATTTTCATAGCAAAAGTAGGCGTCACACCAAAATTTTGTAAAAAGACCATAACTTGTCTTAAATCATGCTGTTCTTGAAATACTGCGCCAATACTTTGTGCTTTTTTTAGTGTAATGCCTCTGATTTCTGCTAAACGTTCTGGTTGTTCTTCTATAATTTGAAAACTGTTTTCGCCAAATTTTTCTACAATTTTTTTTGCTGTTTTTGCTCCGATGCCTTTTATAATGCCAGAGGCTAAATATTTTTCAATGCCCTCTTGGGTAGTAGGGACTGTTTTTGCATAAATTTCCACTTGAAATTGTCTGCCATAGGTTGCATGAACTGTCCAATGACCTGAAATTTCAACGTTTTCTCCTTCGTGGAGGTGAGGCACAATACCAACACAGGTAATTTCTGTTTCATTTTCCGAAATAGTAAAAACAGCATAACCATTTTCAATATTTTGAAAAATAATATCTTCTACTGTACCATGTAATGTTTCTTGTTCCAAAATCAGCCACCTCCTTTTTTCAATTTTATAATAACTAACATATGTTCTATTGTATCATGTTTTATAGCAGTAAGCAATGCAACATAAAAAAAGAAGTTGCAAAAAATATTTAATAGATATCAATGTCAAACAAAGAAGAAATATTGTATTTTTGTTCTAAATATTTTAAATGTGTGTATGTATTTCCAAATACATCAACTACTTCTTCTCTGTAGTCTTCATCATAACAGTTTCCCATTTCTTTACATATATCAAATAACAGTTTTTTTATCTCCTTTTCATGGATTGCGTCACACCTAATAATAACGAAACACATCAAACTGCTTTTATGGCTTACAAATAACATATAATTATTTTTTGTAGCTTTTCTAAGAATAAACATAATATCATTAATATCTTTTTTAATTATGCTATCCATAGAAATATTTAATAATTTTAGTAGTTCGTCTCTTATTTTGTTCATAAATTCATCGTAAAATTGAAATTCATATTGGCAAATAGCCATAATATTCTCCTTTCCGCATATAAAAAAGGGAAAATTTCAAAAAGAAATCTTCCCTTTTCATCAAATTATTTTATAGCGTTTTTAAATACATCTGTTCTATCTGTTTTTTCCCAAGGTAAGTCAATATCTGTTCTACCAAAATGACCATAAGCTGCTGTTTGTTTGTAGATTGGGCGGCGCAAGTCAAAATGTTCGATAATTGCTGCTGGTCTCAAATCAAAATTTTCTTGAATGATTTTTGTAATTTCTTCATCAGAAATTTTTCCAGTACCATAAGTGTTTACTAGAATAGAAACTGGTTTTGCTACACCGATTGCATAAGCTAATTGTACTTCACATTTTTTAGCAATACCACTTGCTACAATGTTTTTCGCAACATATCTAGCTGCATAGCAGGCTGAGCGGTCAACTTTTGTAGGGTCTTTGCCAGAAAAAGCACCACCACCATGGGCAGCATAGCCACCATAAGTATCTACAATAATTTTTCTGCCTGTTAAACCACTGTCGCCTTGTGGACCACCAATGACAAAACGTCCTGTTGGATTGATATAATATTTTGTTTTTTCGTCAAGTAATTCTGCTGGAATGACTTTTTTAATAATATGTTCTAATACATCGTTGTAAATGGTTTCTTGGTCTACATCTGGGCTGTGTTGTGTAGAGATAACAACAGTGTCTACTCTAACTGGTTTGTCATCTTCATATTCTACTGTTACTTGAGATTTTCCATCTGGGCGCAAATAGTCTAATACATTATTTTTTCTTGCTGCTGTCAATGCGATTGTCAATTTGTGCGCAAGAGAAATTGGCATTGGCATCAATTCTTCTGTTTCATCGCAAGCAAAACCAAACATCATGCCTTGGTCGCCTGCACCAGTGTCAAAACGACTATTGTCTTCTCCTTTTTTAGCTTCATATGCTTTGTCTACACCAAGTGCAATATCTGGGGACTGTCCATGAATGGAAGTGATAACGGAGCAGGTCTCACTATCAAAGCCAAATTTTGCTCTATTGTATCCAATCTCACGTAAGGTATCTCTTACGACTGCCTCAATATCGACATAAGCATTTGTTGTAATTTCCCCCATAACAAATACAATACCTGTTGTGGTTGCTGTTTCGCAGGCAACCCTTGCATTTGGGTCTTTTGCTAATATGGCATCTAATACGCCGTCTGAAACTTGGTCACAAATTTTGTCTGGGTGTCCTTCTGTTACCGATTCTGATGTAAATAATCTTTTTGCCATTGTTTTACTCCTTCCTTTAAATCACCAAAAATAAATGTGTTAAAAAGTAAATATTGAAAAGAAAGAGATTTACAAATAAAAAAAAGCCGAAAGGGCTTTTTTAATTATCTCATCTTCCGCAATTCTGCGGGGGAATTAGCACCGATACAAAAAAATTGCCGGTTGCTGGGTTTCACAGGGCCCTTTCCCTCAACCACTCTTGATAAGCTCTATTTACTTTATTATAATAAATATACCAAATGACTATGTATTTGTCAATAGCAATATCATAATTTTTAAAATGAATTCTTGATACT
>CAMXTM010000103.1 GCA_947246775.1 uncultured Clostridium sp.
TAATATTCACACCATTTGCAATCAAAAGACTTGCATTTGTATGTCTTAAAGAATGGATAGTTATATCTAGGAGATGATTTTTATTGATAAATTATTTGAACCAAGATGTTAGGTTTCTGAATACATGGGTTTGTTATTCCAGCCAATAAATTACAAGATAGAAGAAATTAAGTAGTGATAGTGTTATATTCAACAAAACTATAGGAAGAAAAAACAAAGCCATAACCTATTATAAAGGCTATGGCAATTAAAATACAGTATATTATAGTGAAAAAAATAAACACACATTACTCCATATTATTGTTAATTTTTAGTATAAATTAATTTTTTGCAGCATAAAAAAATGATTTTCTCATCAAATTTTAATCTTTCCTTAATTTTGTTTTAATATCATACAGCTATACTTCTATTGTACATGAAATTCCCTTTCCTGTACAGTTGCCCCGGCGTGGTACATATTTTATATGTATCACGCCATTTGTATTTTATTATGCTTCTGCTTTGTCAGCGTTTGTTGTTTCGTCTACTGTGTCTGATTCCTTGCCCTCATTTGCCCAATCATCGAAACCTTTCATGATTAAATCATAAGTTTCATCTGTAATGCTTGGCAATTTTCCGCCCCATTGTTTTTCAGCAGCTTCAAATCCTTTTATTACAGCATTTTTTAATAGTTCGATTTTAGAGCTATCTCCACCAGAAAGTGCTTTTGCCATATCTAATATGTTGTTAGCAACGGATTCTGGAGACCAAGCACCACCAGGAGCAATTGCAGCTTGTGCAGCAGCTTTGTCAGCAGCACTAATTGTAATTCCTTCAAAGAGAGATTTGTTCAATGTTTTAACTTGTTTTCCAAGCATTGCGGAAACCATGTTTTTAAAGGAACTTACTCTTTGGTCAGAAAGCGCCTGTAATTGTTCAGCGGATAATTTTTTAGGTTTGTCATAAGTAACATTTTCTGTAGTATCTGTAGCAGCATTATTTTTAGATGCAGATACAGAAGAAACAAAAGTATCTTGTTTCATTTGAGTTGAAGAATTTGTTGTTTCTTTGCCAGCTTCTTTTACAGTTGTACTTTGATGTTGCACAACGGTAGAGGAAGCGTATACACTTGCGTTTACTTTTACATTAGAAACATTCATGTTCATATTATTTTCCCCTTTCCTTTGGTTTTTTTATAATAGATTTTATTTTTTCATGCTATATATGAAAAAAATATTTACATATTTAGTATACTAGCTTAAAATGCTTCTCCATACCAAATATAATTACTAATAGTGCTTCTATATAAGTATATCGGAACATATTATTAAAAATTAAGTGTTTTATCTTTATTTTTGTGTAAAAATATAGCAAAATATTAAAAAAGTATATTGACAAAAGGAAAAATAAGTATTATGATTACATAAAATTCATACCAAATAAATAGGAATAAAGATGAAAAGAGGGAATTAAAATGGCAACAATTTATAAAAGTACATTAGAACTAATAGGCAAAACACCACTTTTAGAGCCTGTACGATTAGAAAAAGCATTACAATTAAAAGCAAAATTATTGTTAAAATTAGAATATTTTAATCCTACAGGAAGTGTAAAAGATAGAGCTGCAAAAGGTATGATAGAAGCAGCAGAAAAACAAGGTATATTAAAAGAGGGTTCTGTGATTATAGAGCCTACAAGTGGCAATACAGGCATCGGATTGGCTTCTATTGCAGTTATAAAAGGCTATCGTATTATATTAACTATGCCTGAAACAATGAGCGTAGAAAGAAGAAATATATTAAAAGCATATGGTGCAGAATTAGTATTGACAGAGGGTGCAAAAGGTATGGCTGGAGCAATTGAAAAGGCAGAAGAACTCGCAAAGGAAATACCAAATAGTTTTATAGCTGCACAGTTTGACAATCCTGCAAATGCAGAAATACACAGAAATACAACAGGTGTTGAAATATGGCAAGATACAGATGGAGAAATAGATTATTTTATTGCTGGAGTAGGCACAGGTGGCACGATTACAGGTACAGGAGAGTATTTAAAATCACAAAAAGATAGTATTCATGTTGTTGCAGTAGAACCTGCAGATTCTCCAGTGCTTTCTCAGGGCAAAAAGGGCGCTCACGCAATACAAGGTATTGGTGCAGGTTTTGTGCCAAGTGTTTTAAATACAAAGGTATATGACAGCGTATTTGCAGTAGAGGGGAATGACGCATTTGCAGCAGCAAAAAAACTTGCAAAAACAGAAGGTGTTTTAGTAGGAATATCTTCAGGAGCAGCCTTGCACGCTGGTATTGAACTTGCCAAAAAAGAGGAAAATGAGGGCAAAACGATTGTTGTACTATTGCCAGATTCTGCTGACCGATATTATTCTACAGAATTATTTCAATAAAAAGAGGCGTATACCAATTAAATTTGGCATACGCTTTTTTTATTTTTATTTTTATTTTAAAACTGCTCCCTCATTAGAAGAACTTACTAATTTTGCATATCTTGCTAACCAGCCATCTTTTATATTTGGTTCTTTTGCAATGTGTTCTTTTCTTCTTTGCTCAAATTCTTCCTCACTTACTTCTGCATTCACTTTTCTATTTGGAATATCAATGCTGATGATATCACCCTCTTTTAAAAGACCAATTTCGCCACCTGTTGCTGCCTCTGGGCAAACATGACCAATTGACGCACCTCTTGATGCACCGCTAAAACGTCCATCTGTAATCAATGCAACATCTTTGTCTAATTTCATACCTGCAAGTGCTGAAGTAGGGCTGAGCATTTCTCTCATACCAGGACCACCTTTTGGACCCTCGTAACGTATTACTACAACATCGCCTTTATTGATTTTACCACCAAAAATTGCTTCTATGGCTTCTTCTTCACTATCAAACACTCTCGCTGGGCCTTCATGCACAAGCATTTCTTTTGCAACAGCAGATTGTTTTACAGCACAACCCTCTTTGGCAATATTGCCCCAAAGTATCGCAATACCTCCTGTTGTACTATATGGATTATCAATATTGCGAATAATGCCTGTATTTTTATTTACTACTCCTGCAATATTTTCTTTTACTGTTTTACCTGTTACCGTTATCAAACTTGTATCAATTAAATCTTTTTTTGCTAATTCTGTCATTACTGCTGGTATACCACCTGCTGCGTATAAATCTTGTATATGGTGAGGGCCAGCAGGTGCTAAATGGCAAAGATTTGGTGTTTTTTCGCTGACTTCGTTAAACATATTCAAATCTAATGGGCAACCTGCTTCATAAGAAATGGCAAGCAAATGCAATACACTATTCGTGCTACAACCTAATGCCATATCCATAGCAAGTCCATTCCGAAATGCTTTTTCTGTCAAGATGTCTCTTGGTTTAATATCTTTTTCTACCAATTCCATAATTTTCATACCTGCGTGTTTTGCCAAATGGATTCTACCAGAATATACTGCTGGGATTGTGCCATTACCAGGCAAAGCCATACCAATCGCTTCGCTTAAACAGTTCATAGAATTTGCAGTATACATACCAGCACAAGAACCGCAGCCTGGACAGACATTATTTTCATAATATTTTAATTCTTCATCATTCATCATATTTGCTTTATAAGAACCAACTGCTTCAAACATTTTGGAAAGGCTTGTATGTTCTCCATTGACATCACCTGCAAGCATAGGACCGCCACTTACAACGATAGATGGAATATTGATTCTAGCTGCTGCCATAATCATGCCAGGCACAATTTTGTCACAGTTTGGCACTAACACCAAACCATCAAAACAATGCGCATTTGCCATTGTTTCTACACTATCTGCAATCAATTCTCTTGACGCAAGGGAATATTTCATACCAATATGTCCCATAGCAATACCATCACACACGCCAATGGCTGGCACTACAATTGGAGTACCTCCAGCCATAGAAACACCTGTTTTTACTGCTGCTGTAATTTTATCTAAATTGATATGACCTGGTACAATATCACTATATGCTGATACAATACCAATCAAAGGTCTTTCTATTTCTTCATCTGTCAAGCCGCAAGCTCTCAACAAAGAACGTTGAGGTGCTTTTTCTGCACCTTTTGTTACATTATAACTTCTTCTTTCCACAATAAAAACCTCCTTGATATTTACCGTTTTTCAATGCTAAACTCTACATACCATACAAAATTATATATCATACAAACAGTTTATGATTGAAAATTGCCAATGACAGAAAAGATTTTCTGCCATTGGCTATCATCATATTATTTTTTAATTATTTCTTTAACCAGCTCATCATTTTACGCAATCTTGCACCAACTGCTTCCAATGGGTGAGTTGCTTCTTTTGCACGTGTAGCAAGGAATTTTGCGCAGCCGCCTGCTTTGTTTTCTTGAATCCATTCGCTTGCAAATGTACCATCTTGAATTTCAGAAAGCACTTTTTTCATTTCTTTTCTTGTTTCTTCTGTAATCAAACGTTTACCTGTGCGGTAATCACCATATTCTGCTGTATTAGAAATAGAATATCTCATTTCAGCAAAACCGCCTCTATTGATTAAGTCTACAATCAATTTCATTTCATGGATACATTCAAAATATGCCATTTCTGGTTCATAGCCTGCTTCTACCAATGTATCAAAACCAGCTTTCATCAATTCTGTTACACCACCGCAAAGTACAGCTTGTTCACCAAAAAGGTCTGTTTCTGTTTCTTCTTTAAATGTTGTTTGAATGATACCTGCTCTACCTGCACCAATACCACAAGCCCAAGCTAAAGCATATTCTTTTGCTTTACCAGAAAAGTCTTGGTATACAGCAATCAAAGATGGTACGCCTTGTCCCTCTGTATAAAGGCTTCTAACAATGTGTCCAGGGCCTTTTGGAGCAACCATAATAACATCAACATTTTTTGGTGCTTTAATTTGGTTAAAGTGAATGTTAAAGCCATGTGCAAACATCAAAATATTGCCTTCTTGTAAATTTGGAGCGATAGATTCATTATAAATGTCTGGTGCTGCTTCGTCTGGAACAAGCATCATAATTACATCAGCAACTTTTGCTGCTTCTGCTGTTTCCAATACTTTTAATCCTGCTGCTTCTGCTTTTGCACAGCTTGCAGATGTGCTTCTTAAACCAACAACAACATCACAGCCGCTTTCTTGCAAATTTAAAGCATGAGCGTGTCCTTGACTACCATATCCAATTACAGCAATTTTTTTACCTTTTAATAAATTTAAATCACAATCTTGGTCATAATACATTTGTACCATAGTTCCTTCTCCTCCGTAATATACTCTTTTCACTTATTTTTTTATTATATTTATATCAACCGATTTTTAAAATCGATTATATACAAAATTATAATGCTGTTACACCTGTACGACACATTTCTTCTATTTCAAATTTAGAAAGTGCTGTTACAAAACTATCTACATTGCTTGGAATATCAGATAATTCTACTGTAACAGAATTTTGTTGTATTTCTAATATTTTACCTTGAAATTCTGATACAGTGTTGCTGATTTTTGCACTTGTAGCAGTATCTTCTGTGTGAATTTTTAACAAGGCAAGTTCTTTACAAATAGCTTCTTTTTCTTCAATTTGTGTTACTTTTTCTACTTCTTCCAGCTTAGAAACCTGTTTAAATACTTTTTCTATAATTTCATCATCTGCTTCTACTACAACAGTTATTTTTGTTATTTTAGGATTATTTGTAGGAGATGCAGAGATAGAATCAATATTGTATCCTCTACGAGCAAATAAACTAGATATTCTTGCTAAAACACCAAAATTATTTTGTACTACTAAAGACAAAATATGCTTTTTCATAATAACCTTCCTCTCAAAATTATCAATCTACAATAATATCATCAAAGCTGCCGCCTGGTGGTATCATAGGTAATACTTTTTCATCTCTATCAATAATACATTCTATTACACTTGGACAGTTTGTATTTTTTAAGGCATCTTCAAATGCTTTTTTAAATTCTGCTATCGTGGTTGCTCTATATCCTTTTCCACCAAATGCTTCTGCCAATTTTACATAATCTGTTTTTCTATCCAATGTTGTGTATGCATATCTCTTTTCAAAAAACAGCTCTTGCCACTGTCTTACCATACCAAGCACTTGATTGTTCATAATTACTGTAATAATAGGCAATTCATATGTTACGCTAGTACAAAGCTCATTCATATTCATATGGAAACTACCATCGCCTGTAATATGAATTACTCGTCTATCTGGATAAGCAACTTTTGCACCAATTGATGCACCATAGCTAAAGCCCATTGTTCCCAAACCACCTGATGTTAAAAAGGAACGTGGTTTTGTTCTTTTGCAATACTGTGCTGTCCACATTTGATGCTGTCCTACATCTGTTACGATAATCGCATCTTCTCCACTCAATTCTGAAATGGCTTCTACCAATTTAAATGGTTTAATTGTTTTTTCATCATCTACTGGGTGATAGTCAATTTCATCTCTCCATTTATCAATTGTTTCTATCCATTCTTTTCTTTCAGAAGGCTCTACATATTTCATAAGCCCAACAACAACATCTTTGACATCGCCCAATATGCTAAAGTTTGTTCTAACATTTTTGTCAATTTCTGTATCATCAATATCAATTTGCACTTTTATGGCATTTGGTGCAAATTTTTCTTTATTGGTTGCAACTCTATCAGAGAATCTTGTACCAATCGCAATCAGCAAATCTGCTTCATTGATTGCCTTTGAGCTAGAAACATGACCATGCATACCAACCATACCCAAATTTAATCTGTCACCATAACTCAGTACACCTGTTGCCATCAGTGTATGGCAAGCTGGTATAGAACAAGTATTGATTAACTCGCTCAGCTCGTGAGATGCTCTTGAAGAAATCACTCCACCACCAAAATAAATAACTGGGCGAACACTCTTATTTATCAATTTTGCTAAATGCTGAATGTCTTCCTCTTTTACTGGTACATGGTGTTGTGGTCTCACTGGTTCTTTATTTTCAAATTCATAGTTTGCAATGGTCAAATCTTTTGGAACATCGACCAATACTGGTCCAGGACGTCCACTCTGTGCAATACGGAATGCTTCTCTCAATGTATCAGCCAAGTCTTCTATCTTTTTTACAAGAAA
>CAMXTM010000104.1 GCA_947246775.1 uncultured Clostridium sp.
GCAAAAAGAGAAGATAGAGAAGTCGTTTCTCAATCTGTTATTTACAAAACCGATATTTGCCCAGAATGTCATAGAGTATACGTTTCTGGCGGCGAAACTCGCACCGTTACTCGTGCAAAACAAGATTATGATATCGGAATAGAACAACCACAAAAAGGAAAATTCTTTGACGCCGTTGCGTAGGTTCGTCCGTTCTCCTTATTTATATATATCCAAAAAAAGAAAAGCCATTTTTGACTTTTCTTTTTTATTGTTTAAAAAAGCACTACCTCATGGCTAGGTAGTGCAATTTCGTGATATAAGTTTGTAGTCGTATTTGATATTCTTTTATAAAACATATCTGCTCATGTGAAGGGGCATAACAGATATGCAGCGTCCTCCTTTCTTATTTAATCAATAAAAATTCATGTTTTACTTTTTCTCAATTTTCTCAAAAGGTATACTTTTTGAGAAAACACTTATTTGACATATTTTGTAAAAATATAAAAAATTTATTGGACAACTCAAACAAATTATGTTATATTGGTAACATAAAAATTCATAAAAATTGTATCTTTTTCAATCTATACAATTTTGTCCCAAAAAGTATACTTTTTGGGATTTTTATTCCCAGTATTTTCTATATTTTTATGCTATTTCTTTTGTCTATCCTGTTTCTATTCATGACTCCTTATTATTTTATGTAAATACTTCATTTTTTTATTTTATTTGTATTCTATTGCTATCTTCTTTTTTGATTTGATAAAAATAAAACCATCTTCTTTTTTATTAATATTGTACAATTTTTTGATTTGATTTTTTACATAAAAAAGGCAGCGCTTTTCACTGCCCTTTTTTATTAATATCCAGTCTGTTTTACTTCCTGTAAAAATACTTTTCTCATATCGCATTTTGGCGTAAATCCCAGTTCTTCCAGCACATCGCTCAGCGCTCCCAATGTTTGCGCTACGTCCGCTGAATTAGCATTTTCTCCCATATGCCCAATTCGAATGACTTTTCCCGCAAGTTCCCCAAAACAACCCGAAATCATTACATAATATTCTTTTCTCATTTTTTGTAGTAATTCTTTATCGTTAATGCCCTCTGGTACTTTCAACGCTGTCACTGTATCTGCATACCCTGCTTTAATGTAGGTTTTTAGTCCCGCTGCTGTTATCGCTTTTCGTGTTGCCTGCGCTATAACCTTGTGTCTTTGGAATATTTCTTTGTCCTCTAAGGCATTTTCTAACGCGGCACCAAAACCATAAATATCACTGATTGGCATCGTATAAGGAAACCATTTTTTTTCATAATATCCTACATAACTTAATATGTTAGCATAAAAAGATGCAATCGGCGTTTTTCTGTTTTGCATTGCTTCGATTGCTTTATCGCTCACTCCTAAAAAGGTTAAACCAATTGGTGCAGAAAGTGCTTTTTGAGAACCGCCGCAAAG
Source organism: uncultured Clostridium sp. (assembly GCA_947246775.1). Taxonomy (GTDB): domain Bacteria; phylum Bacillota; class Clostridia; order Lachnospirales; family Anaerotignaceae; genus Coprocola. The sequence goes on from CAMXTM010000104.1 coordinate 1,436, forward strand.
AATATCAATTTGTGCTTTCTCTACATCAAGTTCTACTCCAAACGATGCGGAAACACTATCTACAACTGTCAATATGTTATATTTTTTTAACACATTACAAATTTTTTCTACATCATTGAGCATACCACTTGGCGTATCACAGTGTACTACCGTTGCATATTTAAAATCACTATCTTTTTTTAAATATACTTCTAATTCCTCTGCATCAACAGGTAATTTGTCATCTACTGTATACAATACAGGATTTCCACCATATATTTTAACAAAATCTGCAAAACCTTTGCCAAAAATACCATTATCTATGACAAGCACCCTATCGCCAGCTTCTGTCAAGGAAGCACAAGCTGCCTCTAAACCAAGAATACCCTCGCCGCTCAAAATATAAAATGTATTTTTTGTATGAAAAAAATTTGCTAATTTATCACACAGTTGTTTATAATATTCACAAAAAGCAAGGTCTTCATCAGGATTTGTTGTCATAGTGCTTCTTGCCATGCGTACATTTTCCCTTACTTGTGTTGGTCCTGCTGTCATCAGCGTCATTTTATTCATGCCCGCGCACCTCCTATTTGTTTTAATACTGTTTTTCTTAATCCTACTGCAACAGGTACTACAATAACGCCTGCTGTTACAACTTGTACCACATTACCTGGTATTGATGCTGCTGGCGCTGCCCAGTTACCATAGATAATTGCTTCTGCAATATAATAGCCCACAATTTTAATCACGAGTGCTGCAACAACTGCCACAATATACCACACTGTAGTCTTTTTTTCTGCAATTTTGCCTACAACATAGCCCATAATACCAGCCTGAAAGCAAGTCAAACAGTCCCATGCCAAACGCTCCCGCAACTGCTCCCGTCTTTTTGCCAAATATCATTGCTGCTAAAAACAGTGGCACATTTCCCAAGTGTATCAGTCCGCCATTTGCCATGATTGGCAAACGAATATTTATAAATGCGGTTGCTACAAATGTAAGCGCAATACACATAGCATTGATGGTTATTTTTTTTGTCGTTTCTGTCGTGCTGTTCATTTTTTATTACTTCCTTTTCTATTTATTTTTCTATACTATAACAAAACTGGCACGATAATAAAATAGCTGTTACGCATTTTATTGCCGTGCCAGTTCCACTTTTTCAAATTGTACCCATACAATTTTGACAAACCATTCTATATTCTTTTTGCCCTGTTTGCTGGTCTATGCCCTGTTGTGTAATCGTAAATCCCATATGTTCATAAAACGCTATGGCATTTCTATTTTTTGCATAAACATACAGGGACAGTGTATGAAAATCTTTTTTTGCCTGCTCTATCAATTTTTTACCGATACCGCTTTTTTGAAACTCTTTTCTGACAAAAAGTCCCTCTATCAAACCATCATGGATACCTAAAAACCCTTTTATGGGCTGCTGCCCGATACAATAAATAGTAGCTTGTGGCAATGCCTGTTTTACAAACGCTACATTCTCTCTCCAATAGCTTTCTTCAATAAAAGAATGTGCTTGTAAATTCGTTTCTAGCCATATTTGCGTCAATTCCTCCAAATTGTCGCAAATACCTTGTTTATCAATAAGCATATTTCATTGTCACTCCTGCGGTAATTTCTATGTCCTCATATCTTATATTTGCACCACTGTCACCTGCTGCCATATCAGCTTGTGCTGTTGATGTCGCCATAGCCTTTGAATTATATGCTGCTTCTTCTCTTTCATAAGAGTTATAACTTTGCATTTCTTGTACTGAAATACAAGTACCTAATGGTGTACCCAATGCTTCCGCCAATGCCGCTGCGCTAGAAGATGCATTTTTTACTGCTGCCTGCAATGCCTGTTTATAATATTGGTTCGGGTCAGAAATCGAAAACGAAACAGAACCAACATTTGTTACACCTGCTTTTGTCGCTGCATCAATATATTTTCCTACATTATTCACATCATTTACTTTTACCAAAAAACGATTGTACGCCCGATAGCCCTGTTGCTCCCATGTTCTTTTTTCTTCATTATATACCTCATCTGGGTCAACAGAATAATGTTGTGTAATTATGTTTTCATCTCTTACGCCGAGTGCTTTTAATGCCTTTGTGATTTGCTCTACGGTTTCCGCATTTTTTTTCTGTGCCTGTTCTGCTGTTTTTTCTTTTGTTTCTACTGTCAAATAAATACTTGCTACATCTGGTTTTGCTGTTACAACGCCTTTTCCATTGACTTCTATTGTTTTTTGTATTGTCTGCGCTGTTTCTGCCGCAAATGCAGTTACTACTGTAGTTGTTACTACGCTTGCCGCTATCATCATTGTGACTGCCATTGCCATTATCTTTTTCATTACAAAAACCTCCTTTTTTTATAAAAACTTTAAAAACCTCACTCTACAAAGGTAATGTGAATGGTGGCATTATCTGCTGTTTTTTGTAGTTCTTCCAATGCCTTTTCACATTCTTTTTGTGTTTTTCTTGCTTCCTGTGCTTTCCTAGACTGTCCATTTTGTTCTGCTTGTTTTTCTTTTGCTTTTGCAGTATCTAATTGTTGTTGTATCTCTCTATACTGTTTTGCCAAATCTTCTACAATTTCATTTCTATCTGTCACTTCACACTGTTGCCCCAGCCAATTGACAACATCATTATATTGTGTAGCAGCAATTTTGATTGTCATGCTGTTTTGTTCTTTTTTATATGGTGTTTCAATTTCGCCTTGCAGTGATTTTACTCTTTTTTCTATGTTTTTTGCGAGTGCTTCTGCCTGTTTAGTCTTAAAACTAATTTGAAGTGATTTTGATTTCATATTCGCTGGTATACTTCTTCTTACACTACTTATCACATTGTCATTATTTTCTCCTCCAATTTCCGCTTGCTCTGTATCTTCCTCCTTTCCCTTATCATTTTGTACTTTTTTGTCATCTGCTACAGGCTGCGTTAAAACACTTTGCTGCTCCTCGCTTTGCCTTGTAATCGCTGTATCAACAGTAACATCTTCATTATCATTTTGTTTCTGTTCTGCTTGTTCTGTCGCCGCTATTTCTGCCGCTTCTGCTGCCTCCTCTCCCTTTGCCACAGTTTTGTTGTCTCTGGTAAATCCTGCCCCCAAATTTGGTGTCGCTGGCAAAGATTTTGCCGTTTCTGGCGCATTGGCACTTCTTGTCTGTGTTATAATAGGCGATTGTTCCACTTCTTCTACCGCATTATATTGCTCTTGTTCCATATCCTGTGGCTCTATACCGGCTGATTCTATGCTTGATTCCTCTATACATTGTGGCTCAGTCTCTAATTGTGCTTCCGCCATTGTATCACTTAACTGCATAGAAGCAATTTCTGCTGTATTGTCGGTTGTTGTTGTACTATGTGGTCTTGTTGTACTATAAAAATAACTTCCCCCTATTAACACCAAAAAAGTCGCCGCCATTGCACCATATTTTTGCCAAGCAATCCTTTTTTTGCTCTTAGTAGGGGATAATTGCATTTCTTTTTCAATTGCTTTTACAATGTTTTCATGTAGTCCCTCTGGTACTTCTTCCATAGGCATCTCTAAAAGCATTTGTCTGATTTGCTGCGCCTGCTGCAACGCCTCTTTACATTCTGGACACTCTTTCATATGTTTTAAAAATTCTTTTTCTTCTTTCCACTCTAACTGCCTGTCTATGTAAAGAGAAATCTTTTCTTCTCTGTTTTCACATTTCATATTTTATCCCCTCCTTTCTTGCTTGTTCTATTTGTTTGACGTTTGTTTTTTGTTAAAAGTTCCTTTTTTGATAAAAATTCTTTTTTAAATTGTTCCCTTGCCCTGACAATACGTGACTTTACTGTCCCCAACGATAGTGACAAACATTCCGCAATTTCTCCATAGGTCATGTTTTCCATGTCTCGCATCAATATCATTGCCTTATGCTCTGGTGATAATCTTTGTATTGTCTCCATCACTTGCCTTTGTTTCTCTTTTTGTAAATAATATTCTTCTGGTGTTTCCCCACTATCCGCTACTGTATCATTGTGTTGCTGCCTATGCTCCTCCAGTGAAATAACATCTTTTCCTTTTTTCTTTCTCAAAGCGTCAATACAAGTATTGACTGCAATGCGATATAGCCATGTCGAAAATGCTGACTTTTCATCAAATTTTTGTAAATTTCTATATACTTTTAAAAAAATTTCCTGCGAAATATCTTTTGCTTCTTCCTCATTTTGCATCATACGATATGCTATGTGATATACCATTTTTTCATTTTCACTAACAAGCATTTCCCACGCTTTCATATCGTTGTGCTTTGCTCTTTCGAGCCATTCAGGCTGCTCCTTTTTGTCCTCCATGCTTTCGCTCCTTTCGTTTTTTTTCCTTTTAAAACTATAACAAAAAATACAGCACATTGCACCTATAAACGAAAAAAAATAGTAAAAAATTAAAATTTTTAAAACCATTCCGTTGCAAAAAAATCTATTTTTATGACAAAAAATGCCTATTGCCTTTTTAATACTTCCTGTAACAGTGGAAATTGCACATTTTTTTATTGTATCTTTTATGAATATGTGCTATAATATACTACATTGACAATTGCACCACTTCTATTGTACAAAGTATTTCATAATGTAAATTTACCTTATAATAATGTTATGCACTCTTAGCTCAGTGGATAGAGCGTTCGGCTCCGAACCGAAAGGTCGCAGGTTCAATTCCTGTAGAGTGCATTATTTAGTTGCTAAAAAAATATTGACAAAGTATTCTTTTTTTATTAAAATATGTTGTGTTACTTATCTTTTTTCCGAAACGTGGCTCAGTTTGGTAGAGCGCTACATTAGGGATGTAGAGGTCGCAAGTTCAAATCTTGTCGTTTCGAGTGGCTAAACAGCTGTAAAATCAACGTTTTATGGCTGTTTTATTTTTTTGCCTATATCATTTTTCTCTGTTTTGGTCTTTGCTTGGTCTTTACTGTTTAAAAGATATAGCAAAATATTAAAAGTAGAGCTTGCTATATCTTCTATATCATATATTAAAAGAGGAAGGATTGTTCTATCTAAGGCAGAAACAATCCCCCCTAAAAATATTAATTTATTTTATTTCAATTAAGTCTTCTATTTTACACTGCAACACAATACAAATTTGTTCTAAATTATAAAATGTAATAGCAGTTGCAACTTCATTATATAAATCTGATATTGTATTGGGACGTATCCCCGTTCTTCTTGCTAATTCTGCTTGCGTCCATTTCTTTTCTGCCAATCTAATTGCTAATTTTATATGTATCATAGCTTCCCCTTTCTTAGGGAGACTGCATAATACTATCATACAATATTACTTCACATTTTAAAAGTGTAAAATTTCAAAAAAACAAAAAATGTGACAAAATAAAAGGGCATTACTACCCTTTTACCTATCATATAATCCCATTCTATCATGTGTTACAAATATTCTTAACATCTCGTGGCTCAAATTTAAATCACCTTTTTCATCACCGAAAAATGCTTTTTTGTCCATCAGTTTTTTGATTGTTGCCCTTCCATGTTCTTTGTGTTCACCGTATTCTGGTATTTCGTTTAAACTATGATAAATCACCTTTTTTTCCTCCTTTATCTTATTTTCTGTTATATTTTCTGTCAATTTTCGCTTAAAGTCTAACCATTGTGC
>CAMXTM010000105.1 GCA_947246775.1 uncultured Clostridium sp.
AAGACGAAGACACTAAAAAAGCAGAAGAACAACAAAATGAAGAATTACAAAACTTGTTTAGAGGTGTATTGAGCAATGAAACAATTAAAGTAAAATCAGAGCCACTCAAAGCAGAACAAGTTTCTGGTATGATAGTATTAACAGAAGAATCTCGTAGAATGTTGGAAATGAAAGAAGCATATGGCGAAAATGAACAAATGAAAATGCTTTTTGCTACAGCAAAACCAGATGAGACATTGATATTAAATAGTAATAATAAATTAGTGCAGTTAATCTGTAAATGGAAAGGCAATGAAGACAAAAAAGAAGATTTAGATTTAATCTGTAAACAAGTGTATGACCTTGCCTTGATGAGCCATAAAGCATTGTCATCAGAAGAAATGACAGCATTTATTGATAGAAGTAACTTGCTTTTACAAAAACTTGCACAATTAGAAGACTAAAATAAAAAAATAAACTTTTATAATAGTGCGCAGGGTGACCATATAAAAAAATTTTATGTGGTTGCCCTATCCTATTATATAAAAAAACACTTATGCTCAGATAAGTGCTTTACAAACTAGATTATAATGTGTTATAATTTGTTTATAAAAAGAGCAGCCAACCACACAGTGGTTCGCTCCGCTCTCTAGTTTAGTCTGAAGACTACCCTAGCTCTGCGCAAGCTATGATGGGTAGTTTTTTATTACCTAAAAAATTTCTCTTACATTTTAAAATAAGAGAGAAGGTCAATTATGACAATAAGTATCGTCAAAAACAAATAAATTTTTTCGAATTTTGTCATAATATCACCCCCTTCCCTACTAGAGAGGGGGTACAAACCACCCGTCTTGGCTGCTCGTTGCCATTATAGCACAGCTGTTTCCATATTTCAACAAATAATTCCCTATCGTCAAACTATGTAAAAGTACTACATAATTTACCAAAACAGCACAAACAAAGTATAGACACCTTTTATATTCGATGATATACTACAAATATATCAAAATTTAGGAGGTTTTTTCATGGAAAAAATATATCAAGGCAAAACAAAAGATGTATACAAATTGGACAACGGCAATTTTCAGCTTGTGTTTAAAGATGATGTAACAGGTGAAAATGGCGTATTTGACCCAGGTGCAAATACAGTTGGATTGTCTATAGAGGGTATTGGTAAAGAAAATTTAAAAACAAGTGTTTACTTTTTTGAAATATTAAAAAAAGCAGGTGTAAAAACACATTATGTTAGTGCTGATGTAGATGCTTCTACGATGGAAGTATTGCCAGCAAAAGTATTTGGCAAAGGTTTGGAAATTATTTGTCGTTTTAAAGCAACAGGTAGTTTTATCCGCCGCTATGGCAACTATATAGAAGATGGTACACCTTTAGATGCCTATGTAGAAGTAACTTGTAAAGATGATGGCAGAGGAGACCCACTGATTACAAAAGAGGGCTTACAGGCATTAAATATTATGACAGCAGCACAATTTGATGCCATTGTTGCAGAAACAAAACAAATTTGTACTGTAATAAAAGATACATTAGCACAAAAAGGCTTAGACCTCTATGACATTAAATTAGAATTTGGCTACTATGGCGATGAAGTTATCTTAATTGATGAAATTGCTTCTGGCAATATGAGAGTATATAAAGATGGCAAAATTGTAGACCCTATTGACTTGACAAAAATGATACTTGCTTAAGGAAAGAAGTGTTGCAATATGGATAAAAATTTGCAATATATTCGAGATGTAAAAATGGAAGATTTGCCATGGAATAGGTTAACAACAGCTTATGTTAGAGCAACCGCATTTCCAGAATATTTTGCTACAATAGAAAATATGTCAAATAAGTCTAAAGTAAAAAGTGCGCTTCATGAAGTATTGCGTAATATAGAACATCAAAGCACATTGTGGCGTGCAACTCCTTTTTCTATGATTTTTTTGGTGCGTATCTTTAAAAAAGCAGTTGCAGAAAGGAATGATAATGCTGCTGCACTTCTTATTGTAGAGGAATTGCTGTGGTTTTTTAAATTGATTGCAGAACTTTTCCATGAAACAGAACAATATAAGACGGAACAAAAAGATGATACTAAGCCATTGCCTTATTTTGGCGATATGCTTAGAGAAGAGTTTTTATTTCCTGAAGAAGCTGATGAGGAAGAGGAAGAAGCATTTTGGGAAGAAGATGTCGAAAAATCTTGTGATGAGATGTTTGAACAGTTGTGGTATAGTTTTTACTATTATTCCTATCAAGTGATTTTAACTTGTAAAGAAACGTTAGAAAAGATAGATAATGCTGCTTTTAAGGAAGAGGTACAACAACTGCAAAATTTGTTATAAAATAAAGGAAAAACCTATCTTGTTTAGATAGGTTTTTTTGATTTATTTAAATTTGATAGTTTTTTAAATGCGATAATAAAGTTAAAATCTTTTTTGGCTATTTTTTTGCTTTTGATTTACTGAAATTCTGTAATTTTCTAAAAACTCTATGATATGTTCAAAATGATAAGGTTTCATTATTTTTAAAAAATTCAATAGCTTTTCTGTATCATTTTTACATAATCTTTTTAGCTCTTGGTAAATTTCTTTTGTATTGATAGGATTAGTTAAGTCACAATCAAAAAATTCCATAGGAGTAACACAAAGATATTCACAGATTTCTAAAAAACTTTCTATACTTGGTAATGATGCACCTGAAACAATATTATGAATATATCCATGACCTCGTCCCATATCTAAACTCATTTCTCTTTCAGAAATATCTCTTTGTAGTCTTAATTGAGTAATCCTTTCACGAATAAAATTAGTATCTATTCTATTTACATCATTAGATTGCATATAAAATACCTCTTATTTTTAAAGTAATTTAAATAAAAATTTATTTCTATAAAATCCGAATGATTTTTAGTATTTTTTCTTTTTTCTCAATATCCAAATTTTGAAGAACTCTCAATATTTCATTATCTAAAGCAAGTGTATCATTATGATATTGATTAGATAAAAGATAATCTATTGAAGTATGAAGTGCATTTGCAATAGCAAGTAGTACATTTAAACTAGCTTTTGTATAGTTATTTTCAATATTAGAAATATGGGAAGGATTACAACCAACAATTTCTGCAAGTTTTTCTTGTGTTAATCCCTCAGACAAACGTACTTTTTTAATTGTTAGTCCTAATTGCTTATAATCTACTTCTACTTGCAATAAAAACACCTTTCCTTTACTTGCTATTTCTAAATCTTCAATACATATTGTATTTATTCTTTTAAAAATGGAACACTTTCCTTTAGCATATTTAGTATTACTGCTAATTGATTATCTGTACAATGATATAACAACTCATTTATTTCTTGTAAATATATATTATTTTCCTTTGTTTTCTCTTGTATTAAGGGAACAGTAATAATATCATTTGCTGTTATATTAAAATATTTCATTAAATCAACCAGCTTATCTAAACTAAATCTTCTTTCTCCTCTTTCACATTGCCCTAAGTAATTTGTATCTGTTGCTAACACTTCTGCAAGTTTTTCTAATGTTAGCCCTCTTAATTTTCTATATTTTCTGATATTTTTTCCTATTTCAAGAGATAACTCGTCCATATTATCATCAACCTTTTTTAAATTATTGTATATTATATCAATAAAAGAGACGAGTTACGCATTGCTTGTTATAGCAAAGCAATTTGCAATTAAAAATATTGACAATGCTATTTGCTTATCCTATAATAGAAAATAGAAATGAGATTTTTATTTTCAAAAATTTGTAAATAACACTATTTTTTAACTATCAATCAATTGACTTTTTATCACAAGCTATGTATAATAATATCCATATATGGAATAACATGGTAAAAATAGCAAATAATTATATATAATTAGAAAACTTTTAATTTTTTAAGTTGGAGGGTTTACAATGGTATTAGAAGATTTATACAACAGCTATGTTGATACAGAGAAATATTTTATAAAATATGAGGAGTTAACACAAACGATGGATAAAATTGATGTCTTATTGCATAACAACAATTCTTTAGATGAAACAAGCACAATGACACTATTGGATTTAATTACAGAATACAAATCTATTGCACAAAAGCAAGGCTTTATCAATGGTTTTAAATGTGCCATACAAATACTAAAAGAATGTATGTAAAAAAAGCGTGTCGATAGTTTCGGCACGCTAAAATTTTAATTAAATTATAACATATCTACCATCACGTCTTGGTGGCATTTTAGGGGAAATAGCAGGGTGTCCTAATGTTACCATGGCAAGATACTGTCCTTTATCTGGTGCAAATTTTTTGCGGAGTTCTTCTCCTATGCCTACCCTTAATGCTGCTGTAAGCCAACAAGTAGCAAGTCCTTTATCATAAGCCATAAGACACATATTTTGTATTGCTGCTGATGTTCCCTCTACTACTGTTGTAAAATCTTCATAGTCGTCTTTTAAAAGGAATACAAGGATACATACCTTTGCACCACCCATGCTATTTAAAAATTCTTTTGTTTCTTCAATCGCCTCTGGATTTTTTGCAAAACGATTGTCAAGCACTGGTTTAAATTTTCCAAATACTTGCCCTGTAATTTCTGCAAGTTCTTTTAATTTTTCTTCGCTTTTTACTACTACAAAATACCATGGCTGCAAGTTAATGCCTGAGGGTGCCATAAGCCCCGCGTTGATTACCTCCATTAAATCTTCATCTGACACTGGTTCATCTGTGTACTTTCTGACACTTCTTCTTCCATAAATTGCATCTCTCGTTTCCATACAAACACTCCTTTACTTTTACAGTGATATATTTTTATTATGAAAGTTTTTCTCTCATAAGATTAACATCTTCATTTTCTAAATATTCGTCAAAGGTTTCCCGTCTATCAATAATGCCATTTGGCAGTATTTCAATAATTCTATTTGCAATAGTATCTACAAACTGATGGTCATGGGAATCAAAAAGCAATGTGCCTTTGTAATCTATCAGTCCCTCATTTAATGCTGTAATAGATTCCAAATCCAAATGGTTTGTTGGCTCATCCAATACCAACACGTTTGCACCAGAAATCATCATTTTACACAACATACAACGCACTCTTTCGCCTCCAGAAAGCACTTTTGCCTTTTTTAGTGCTTCTTCTCCAGAAAACAACATCCTGCCCAACCAGCCCCTAATATCAGCATCATATTGTTCTCCCTCTTTAGCATAAGGGCGCAACCAATCAATTAGTGTATCTTCACAGTCATCAAAATATCTTGAGTTATCTTTTGGAAAATATGCGGTAGATGTGGTAACACCCCATTTAAAACTACCCTCATCTGGCTCTAATTCTCCCATCAATATTTGAAAAAGTGTTGTTCTAGCGATTTCGTCTTTTCCGACAAACGCTACCTTATCATTTGGGGAAATTAAAAAACTAACATTATTTAACACTTTTCTACCATCAATCGTTTTAGAAATGCCATTTACTTCTAATAAATCATTGCCAACTTCTCTGTCTTGCTTAAAATTGGCAAAAGGGTATCTTCTGGAAGATGGTTTTATCGTATCCATTTGCAAGTTATCTAACAATTTTTTACGGGAAGTTGCCTGTTTTGACTTGGAGGCATTGGCACTAAATCTTTGTATAAATTCCTGCAATTCTTTCATTTTTTGTTCTACTCTTTTATTTTGGTCTTTTAATTGACGTTGTGTCATCTGTGTATAACCATACCAAAAGTCATAATTGCCTACATACATCGTAATTTTTCCATAGTCAATATCTGCAATGTGTGTACAAATTTTATTTAAAAAATGCCTATCATGAGATACAACAATAACGGTGTTTTCAAAATTCATTAAAAAGTCTTCCAGCCACTTGATAGATGGTAAATCTAAGTGGTTTGTAGGCTCGTCCAAAAGCAATATATCAGGATTGCCAAAAAGCGCCTGTGCCAAAAGCACTTTTACTTTTTGATTACCTGTTAGTTCTTTCATCTTAACATAATGAAATTCATTGGTAATGCCCAAGCCATTGAGCAATATTTCTGCATCAGATTCTGCTGTCCAACCATCTAATTCTGCAAATTCTCCCTCTAATTCAGAAACTTTGATGCCATCTTCGTCACTAAAATCTTCTTTGGAATACAATTTTTCTTTTTCTTCCATAATTTCGTACAATCTTTTGTGTCCATATAACACAGTTTTTACCACTTCAAATTCGTCAAACATAAAGTGGTCTTGCTTTAAAACAGCCATTCTTTCTCCTGGTGTAATAAATACAGACCCGCTGTTTGGTTCAATATCTCCAGCTAATACTTTTAAAAAGGTTGATTTTCCTGTGCCATTTGCACCAATCAAACCATAGCAATTTCCCTTTGTAAAATTGACATTGACATCTTTAAAAAGTACCCTTCCTCCATATTGTAATGTAACATCTTGCGCACTAATCATAACTTTCTCCTTTTTCTCTCTTTTACAGTCAAAAAGTTCGACTTCTCAGAAATCGAACTTTTTAATTGTTTATTCTACAGCTAATTCTTCTCCGTTTTCTCCCTCTGGTATTTCTGAAATACTTGCATTTTCTATTTGTCTTTCAAAATCAATTGCATTTTCTAATGTTTCCTTTGGAATTTCTACTTTCTTTGTTGTGTTAATATCCTCGCAAGTAACAACTAGTGTATATTCGCCCACTGTTGTTTTGGCAGCTTCGTTGTCTTCTGTTACTTCTGTTACATTTCCAAAGGTATTGATAACATTGTTCATAAGTGTTTCTAATGTGTTTGCTAAATTAACAGTATAGCTAGTAGGTAATACTGTCTGTTTATCTACTGTTACAGAAATTGTAGTGTCGTTAACACCATCATAGTATTCTTCTGTTAGCCCTGCCATACCTGTCATTTGTAATGATTTGGTATCTTCTACCACTTTTGCTAATGTGTTTGCAGACAACGTTCCCTGAAGTGTAACACTGTTTTCATCTTCATTTATTTGCTCCCAATTAGTAGCATTTTCTAAAAATGTTATGGCGTTTTGTTTTGTGTCATACATTCTCAGTGACTCCAGCACAATACTTGGTTCTACAGATTGTT
>CAMXTM010000106.1 GCA_947246775.1 uncultured Clostridium sp.
GTAATGCCACTTTCCATAACGTCAGCAGCCAATTCTGGAGGGGTTGCCTCTAGTGTTTGTTTTATGGTATCAATAATAGAATAAATAGGCTCATGTAATGCTTCCATAATTTCGGTAGAAGTAACAACGACTGTTTTAGGCAAGCCAGAAAGCAGGTCACGCCCTCTTACATTTATCTCGCTTACCTCATCAGTAGGATATACGCAACCGATAGAAATTTTAATTTCTTCTGCTGTTCTGTCACCAATAGCAAGATTAAATTCTTTTTTGATATAATTTACAATGTAGTTGTCTAATTCATCACCAGCAATGCGTAGAGAAGTGCTAGTCACAATACCACCTAGTGAGATAACAGCAACTTCGCTTGTGCCACCACCAATGTCTACAATCATGCTGCCAGTAGGTTCTTCTACAGGCAAACCAGCACCAATAGAGGCTGCCATAGGTTCTTCAATTAAATAAGTGTCTTTGTCTTTTGCACCAGCAGAAACGGCTGCTTCTAATACAGCTCTTTTTTCTACTTCTGTAACGCCTGATGGTACGCAAACAACAACTCTTGGCTTAGGTCCAAACATAGAGCGAGGGCAAGCCTTGTTGATAAAATATTTTAACATAGCTTGTGTTGTGTCAAAGTCTGCAATAACACCATCTTTCATAGGGCGTATTGCTACAATATTTCCTGGTGTTCTGCCTATCATATCCTTTGCTTCATTTCCTACAGCAAGTACATCTTTTGTCTGTAGGTTGATTGCTACAACAGATGGTTCATTTACAACAATTCCTTTTCCTGGCATATATACAAGGGTGTTTGCAGTCCCTAAATCAATTCCCATGTCTTTTGAAAACATAATTTTTTTCTCCTCTCATTTGTGTTATATAAAATTAGTATTTTCAGTTTTACTATAATTAAGCAAAAATATTTTATAAATTATTTTATTTCACTGTTTGTAGTTATAAATGTCTCACTTGTAATCATACCGCTTTTTTACTTGTATTTCAATAATAACATTTTTTTACTGATAAAGAAATAAAAAAAGACGGTTGTAAATAAATACGAACCGTCTGAAATGATGTTTATTGTGGTTTTATCCAAAAAATATCAATATGATGTTTGAATAAAGATTTGTTTAACAGCCAAAGAGGCAAACCAGCTAACGTATAATAGTCACCGTAGATATTTTCAATTAAAAGAGCGCCTTTTCCAGTAACAGAATAGCCACCAGGTCTATCATAAGGTTCGTCTGTATCAGTGTATGCATCAATAATTCTGTCAGAAAGGTTGTGCATATAAACATCTACACCATCTACATAGCTTTCCATTTCATAAGAACCATCTGCATGATGATAGATGACAGTTAGCCCAGTATAAGATGTATGTTTTCTTCCTTGTAATCTTTTGAGCATAGCGACAGCATCTGGTTTATTTTTTGGACGATGTAATATTTTTCCAAAATCAGTTACAACAGTATCTACGCCAAGTATAATTGCTTCCCCTTCTACTCTATCTAAAACGGCAAGCGCTTTTGTAGCAGAAATAGATTTTACCCATTCATAAGGAGAATTTTCATTTTCAATTTCTACATCTTTTTCTTCAATTTGACAGAATAGTTCTTCAAAAGGAACAGAAAGTTGTTTTAATAAATTTGCTCTGGAAAAAAGATTTGTTGCTAAAATTAATTTTTGTACCATGATTGCACCTCTTTAGGAATTAATAAAGTCAACATTAACAATATAATAACATTATATCATATTTTTTTGAAATGCAAGTTATTTTATTAAAAAAAATAGAGAAATCTATTTTTCTGTTTCTTTTTCAATGTTATATTAATATTGTATAAAAGAAAAACTTTCTATTATTAAATTTTTATTTGCTAGAGCTGGTAAAATTTTGCAAAGATACCAGTTGACATCTAACACTTTTAAATTGGATATTAATATTTTTTTAGTTTTGTCATCTGGAGATAGTAAAATATCAAATTCTGGAGTAATCATCATATCAATTCTGTACCTATTATTTTTTTCTGACAAAAATAGTGCTAGAGCAATGATTTCATTGTTTTTTTCTTTTTGCATAACAATATCAAAATAATCCTTTTTGCTGATTGCTTTTGACAAAAAATCAAAGTCATCATTATCCCCTACATCAGTATAAATGACTTCATTTTTTTCTGAGTATAAACTCCAACCAGTTTCTAAAAAACTTTCAATTATATATATTGCGGATAAGTCGAAGTTTTCTTTTTTAGCAATATTAACTTCAAAAGTATAAGTGATTGACATATCTTTTCCCTTCTAATCTAAAGTTACCGTAAAAAATCCTTCTGTCCAATGTTTTTTATTGATTTCATATTTGTCAATATAAAAATCATTGGGGTGTTCTTGAAATCCGGGCAATTTTTTATATTCTACAATAGCAGATTCTGCTTTTTGAAAATTGGAAAATACGCCTAAAAATTTTATTTCATCATAGCCATTTTCTAATTCGTAACTATGCTGTAGTACATATACGTATTTCTCCATAAATGTCACCCTTTCTTCTAATTTTTATTTATAAAAATATTATTATTCTCTAACAATAAAAACTTCTGCCTTGTTGTCAATGGCTTTCCGAATAATGCTACATATTTCTGTAAAAGCCTCAGCCGCTTCATTCTTTAATCGTTGTTTTTCTATGGATTCAAATTGATTTAAAGTCATTTGTAAGTCTTTTATTAGCCAAAAATCTTCTTCATACCAACCTATATGCATATGATAATAATAGGCTATTTCTTTCCAACCATTTTTATCTGGTTTTATCAATTTCATGATTTGGTCAAAATAACCCTCCCAAATAACAAAAATTTTAATCTCATTATTTTTTTTATAAATAAATTGAATTTCTGGCTCTCCCTCAAAACCGTTATAATAACTATAATTGATTGACTTCATTTTTTATTCTCACTAACTTTTTGTATTTAATTGAATAACTTCTATTTTTATTTTACACATTTTTATCTTGATTTTCAATTTATTTTACTATATTTATAAAAAAGATAAAAAATAAAAAGCCTGCTATAAAAACAGGCTTTTTAAAAAAGAATTATTCACTTTTTGCTTCGGTTTTTGGTGCATCTGCCTTTGGTGCATCTGCTTTAGGAGCAGCAGGTTTTTTACCTGTCAAAACACCTTTAGGACATTTATTTGCACAAATACCGCAAGCCTTACATTTGTCATAATCAATTACTGCTAAATTATCTACTACATGAATTGCATCAAAAGGACAATTCTTTTCGCAGATTTTACAAGCAATACAGCCAGCAGAACATACTGCAAGTACACCCTTGCCGTTGTCTTTAGAAGAACATTCTACTTTTACTTTCTTTTTGACTGGAAGTAATTCTATAATGTGTTTTGGGCAAGTAGAAACACATTTACCACAAGAAACACATTTGTCTTTGTCAATCACTGCAACACCATTTACAATTTCGATAGCACCAAAAGCACAAGCTTTTTTGCAACTGCCTAAACCAAGACAGCCATATGTACAACTTTTTGCACCGCCACCAGCTAATTGCATTGCCATAGTACAGTCATCTAAACCAAAGTAAGTATATTTTTCTTTTGCGACATCGCAAGTTCCTTTACATTTTACAAATGCTGCTGTTGGTTCAGCAGAACCAGCTTCTACACCCATAATAGAGCCTATTTTTGCAGCAACAGCCGCACCACCAACAGGGCAAGCATTCACAGGAGCTGTGCCAGCAACGATTGCTGCTGCACAACCACCACAGCCAGGAAAACCACAGCCACCGCAGTTTGCACCAGGTAGAGCTTCAAGCACTTCTCCAAGTTTTGGGTCTTCTTCTACAGCAAACAATTTACCTGCATAACCAAGTCCTGCGCCAAGAACAACACCCAAACCGCCAATGCTTATAATTGGGTTGATAATATTCATAATATCCATTATTTTGCACGCTCCTTGTTTATAATTTGATTAAGCCTTGGAATCCCAAAAAGGCAATTGACATGATACCTGCTGTAATCAGTGCCATAGGGAAACCGTCAAATGCTTTTGGTGTATCATTAAATTCGATTCTTTCACGAATACCAGCAAACAATATAATAGCGAGAGCAAAACCTGCTGCACCACCAATACCGTTTAAGATAGCTTCAATGAAGTTGTAACCTTTTTGCATATTAACAACAGCAACACCTAATACGGCACAGTTTGTTGTAATCAAAGGCAAGAATACACCAAGCGCTTGATACAAAGAAGGTGAAGATTTTTTCAAGAACATCTCTACAAACTGCACCAATGCAGCAATAACTAAGATGAAAGCAATGTTATAGAGATATTCAATTTTTAATGGTACTAATATAAAGTTATATACCATATATGCAGCAGCACAAGCGATAGTAATAACGAAGATTACGGCAACACCCATGCCAGTTGCAGTTTCTACCTTTTTGGAAACACCAAGGAAAGGGCAGATACCTAAGAACTGTGATAAAACGTAGTTGTTTACAAAAATACCAGCTAATACTAATAATATCAGATTCATTTATTTACCCCTCCTTTATGCTTTTTTCTTATTTTTAAAGTAGTTTAACAATGCCATTAAGCAACCAAGTGTAAAGAAAGCACCAGGAGCCATAACAAATAACAATGTTTTTGGGAAAGCATCTGGTAATACTGTTACGTTGAAAAGTGTACCAGAGCCAATAAATTCACGAACAAGACCTAAAAAGCCAAGTGCTACTGTAAAACCAAGTCCCATACCGATACCATCAAAGATAGAATCAATAGGAGAATTTTTAGAAGCAAATGCCTCAGCTCTTGCCAATATCAAACAGTTAACAACAATCAAAGGAATATAAAGACCTAATGATGCATTTAAGGAAGGCAAATAAGCCTGCAATAAAAACTGTATGATAGTAACGAATGTTGCGATAACAACGATAAAACATGGTATTCTAACCTTGTCAGGAATAACTTTTCTCAAAAGAGAGATAAAAAGGTTAGAACAAATTAAAACGGCTGCTGTAGAAAGTCCCATACCAATACCGTTTATAGCAGAACTGGTAACAGCCAGTGTAGGACACATACCGATAACCTGTGAAAAGGTTGGGTTTTCGTCAATAATACCATTTTTTATAATTTTAACTGGATTGCCCATTAATTAGCACCTCCGTTTGCATTTACCCATTCTACTGCTTCGTTTGCACCGTCAGAAACGGCTCTGGAAGTAATTGTAGCACTTGTGATAGGAACAATTTCGCCACCATCTTTTGTTACCTGAATAGGAGCTTGTTTTCCAACGAATTGTTCATAAAAGTCAGGTGATGTAGATAAAGCACCAAGTCCTGGAGTTTCAGCATGAGATAATACTCTTAAACCTGTTACAACGCCGTCCATATCAACACCAACCATAGTGGAAACTTCCCCACCGAAACCGCTAGGAGCAGTTGTCAAAACATAACCAATTGTTTCTCCGCCTTTTGTTGCTTTTGCAACTTTTTGTATTGTGCCTTCTGTTGCATCGCCATTACTCTTGTCAAGAATTGTTTCAAATTCGATACCATCTTCAGGCATAACTGCTGCCATAGCTTCCGCTTCTGTTTTAGCAGACTGAGCAGCGATAGCTGCTTTTGTTGTTTCAGAAACAATACCTAAAAGCATTGCTGCAACGGCTGTAATAATCAATAATACAACTGCTGGTCTCACAATATCTTTCATGATTTTTTCACCTCCAGAGCGCCAAATATCTTAGGTTCTGTGAAACGGTCAATCAAAGGTACACAAAGGTTCATAATCAAGATAGAATAAGAAACGCCCTCTGGATAACCGCCAAAAATACGAATTAAAGTAGTCAATAAACCACAACCTAAAGCCATGATAATTTGACCTAGTGGTGTAACTGGAGAAGATGCATAGTCTGTTGCCATAAAGAAAGCACCTAACATCAAACCACCAACTAATATTTCGTATTGAGGAATTCTAACACCATTTCTACCAATCAATGCTGTGAGTATAAATACTGTTGCAATATAAACAACAGGGATTCTCCAGCTAATAACGTGTCTTACGATTAAGTAAACACCACCAATAATCAGTGCAATTGCACTTGTTTCACCAATACAACCACCAACTGTACCAACTAAAGCGTTCATCATATCGCCGCTTGTTGCAGATGTGATTTCACCTGCTTTTAATAAAGCAAGAGGAGTTGCTACACTAACAGCATCAACTGCTTGACCAGCAGGTGCAGGCCATGTTGTCATAGCTGTTGGATAAGAAGCAAGTAAAAATGCTCTTGCAGCTAAAGCAGGGTTGATAAAGTTTTGACCTAAACCACCAAAAAGTTGTTTTGCAATCAAGATTGCAAAAGCAGAACCAACGATAGGCATCCATAAAGGAGCAGATGCTGGCATGTTCATGGCAAGGAGCAAACCGGTTACTGCTGCACTAAGGTCTGTAATAGTGATTGGTTTTTTCATTAATTTTTGATATAAATATTCAAATACGATAGCTGAAGCTATGGAAACTACCATAACAATCAAAGCTCTGATTCCAAATACATAAATACCCATCAATGCTGCGGGAGTCAGTCCGATTAAGACATCACGCATAATGCCCTGTATAGAGTCCTTAGAACGGACATGAGGGGTACCTGATACTACAAATTTATCCATTTTCATTTCTCCCCCTTTTATCAACTTTTTGCTTTTGCAGCTTCTGCTTCTGCTCTTGCTTTTGCCGCAGCGGCTGCTTTTTTACCAGCTTCGATTTTCTTTGTTGCACGGATAGACTGTGCCAACTGACGTTTTGCAGGACATTCAAAGGAACAACTGCCACATTCGATACAATCCAAACCATGATGTTTTACAAAGTTTTCGCCATCACCACGAATTGCAAATTGATTGAGCATAAAAGGCATTAGTCCCATTGGGCAATGGTCAACACATTTTGCACAGCGAATACAGTTTCTTTCTTCTG
>CAMXTM010000107.1 GCA_947246775.1 uncultured Clostridium sp.
CATTATAATGGAGCAAAAGAGCTAGAAAGAGGATTAAATTATCAGTATCCTCATGACTTTGCAGGACATTATGTACAGCAACAATATTTGCCTGATGAACTAAAACATAAAATATATTATGAACCTACAGAAAACGGTGTTGAAAAGAAAATTAAAGAATCACTAAAACGATTGGGGAAAGGAGTAAAAACAGATGGAACAATCAGCACTGAATGAGGATAATAGAATTTCAAAAGGAGCTTCTTTTTTTATTTGTATTATGCTAGCAAGTGTAGGTGGATTTTTAGAATCTTTTACCTATATATTAAAAGGTGGCGTATTTTGTAATGCTCAGACAGGTAACTTTGCCATGTTTGCTATTTATTTTGCAAGTAAAGAGTATAAACAAGCTGCTTATTACATATTTCCTATATTTGCTTATATTATAGGTATTAGCTGTACAATATATATTCCAAAATGGCTTTCAAAATTAAGTATATTACATTGGGAAACTATATTTGTATTTTGTGAGATAATGATATTATTTATATTAGCATTTATTCCTACTAGCGCACCAAATGGTATTACAAATGTGCCGATTTCTTTTATTTGCGCTATGCAATATAATACATTTCGTAAATCAAATGGTATACCACTTGCAACTACATTTTGTACGAATAATTTAAGACAAGCTGTCATTCATTTTTGTAGTGGTGTAGAACAAAAAAGTCATGAAAGTAAAATAAAATCTTTATATTATGTTTCAGTTATATTATTTTTTGTAATAGGAGCTGGTATAGGTACTTTTTTAATTCACATAATAAACGAAAAAGCAATCTTATTCTGTTGCTTTATCTTATTGCCAGTGCTTTTTATATTGTTTTTCTATGATATAAAAAATAAAAATTCTTTTTAATACCCATAAAAGAAAGAGGTTTATATTATGTCAGTGGGACTAGATAAAAAAATATCACTCAAGTCGATTATTCTTTTTACATTACCAACTATGTCTACAATGGTATTTTTGTCATTATATACTATTGTAGACGGTGTGTTTGTTTCTCGCTATGTTGGCGCAGATGCTTTATCTGCTACAAATATTGTATATCCTGTTATTAATTTCGTATTAGGTTGTTCCATTATGATGGCAACAGGAGGTAGTGCTATTGTTGCTAAACTTTTGGGAGAAAAAAAGGAACAAAAAGCAAGAAGTATTTTTACATCACTTACAATTATAGTATTTTTAATTGGTATATTGATTGCTGTATTTGGAAATCTATTTATAAAAAATATTATTTATTTAGCTGGTTCTACAGAAGAATTATACACTCATTGTTATGATTACCTATCTTTTACATTATATTTTGTACCGATTGCCATATTAAAAACATATTTTGATTACTTTCTTGTAACTGCTGGTAGACCTGGGCTTGGCTTGCTTAGTGGTATTATAGGTGGCATTATCAATATGGTATTAGATTATGTTTTTATGGTGGTATTAAAGTTAGGTGTAAAGGGAGCTGCATTAGCAACACAAATGGGTATGATAATTCCTGTGTTAATTGCTCTTGCGTATTTTTGTTATTTTTCAAAGAAAAAAGGTGTATTATATTTTCAAAAACCTGAATTTCAATTTAATACAATTGTAAAAGCCTGTGCAAATGGTAGCTCTGAAATGGTAACACAAATTTCTACAGGTATCACAACATATTTATTTAATATTAAAATGTTGCAGTATATAGGAGTAGATGGAGTAGGTGCTATTACAATTGTTTTATATGCTCAATTTTTATTAACTTCTATTATATTAGGTTTTTCTTCTGGTGTTGCACCACTTATTAGTTATAATTATGGAAAAAATGATAAAAAGAGTTTAAAAAAGTTAGTAAAATATGGATATGGTATTGTTGTACTATTTTGTTTTTTTGTTTTTTGTTTTTCAGAAGTAATAGCACCATTTATTACGATGGTTTTTACAGACAAAACTTCTACACTATATGACATTACAGTAGTAGGATTTCGCATTTTTGCTATTTCCTTTTTGTTTGATGGAAGTAATATATTTTCTTCTGCATTGTTTACTGCTTTTGCAAATGGAAAAGTCTCTGCTTTTATATCATTTATGCGGTCATTCGGACTTTTTGTACCGATTATATTACTGTTGCCTTTGTTTTTAGGAGTAGTAGGAATTTGGCTTGTTGTACCGATTTCTGAAATTTGTACTATATTTATTAGTATTTATTGCTATAAAACATTTAAAAATCAGTATGGATATGAATAAAAATATGTTGACAAGTGATTCGTTTTTTTGTTATAGTAAAAAAGAAGTCATATGACTGACGGAAGTGGACGTTACCACATGAAGTATGACGAATTTTAGCCGACCGTCTGGGCAATATTGTTCAGATTCGGCTTTTTTTATTTAAAAAATAGGGGGAATCATAATGGAACAGATAAGACAATTTGTATCAGCAATATTAGCAGGATTTATGATTGGAATGGGGGGAACGATTTTTCTTTCACTTGATAATAAAGCATTAGGAGCTTGTATGTTTGGTGTAGGATTATTTACAGTAGTAGTATTTCGTTTGCAATTATATACTGGTAAAATTGGTTATTTGCCTTTCCAAAAAAAAGAATATTTGTTAGAATTAGCGATTACATGGATAGGTAATTTTTGTGGTACTGCGCTAATAGCAAAATGTGTCCAAAATACAAGAATTTTTACAAGTGCTATGGCAGAAAAAGTAATTACTATGGCACAAACAAAATTAAACGATAATTTACTTAGTATTTTTATATTGTCCATTTTTTGTGGTGTACTTATGTTTATTGCAGTAGATACTTTTAAAGAACAACAAGGTTCTACAATAAGAGTCGTTGCTGTATTTGTACCTGTTATGGTATTTATATTAAGTGGTTTTGAACACGTTGTAGCAAATATGTATTATTTTGCTATGGCACAAACATGGTCTGCTCATACAATAATTGCACTTATTGTTATGACGATTGGTAATAGTGTAGGTGGTATGCTTATTCCTATTTATCAAAAAATATTTTCTTTAAAAAACTGTTCCTAAAAATGGGAGCGGTTTTTTTATTTCTTACAATATCATTTGCTAAATTTTAAGAATATTGTAATGAACCATTGAATGTTTCTTAAACTCTTTATGATATGATAATCATAACAAAGAAAAAGAAACGGAGGGAGATTTTATGAAACTAGAGATGGTACTACAGATAATCTTATTTAGTGGCATTTTTTTAACAGCAATAGCATATCATAGTAAAGTTATTACTGTACCAGAACATAAAACATGGTGTTTATTAAAAAATTTTTATTTTAAAAAATCATTTCTGCTGAGTATTATACTCTTTTTCGTATTATTTTCTTTTGTAGCACAGAAACAGAAATATTTTACGGAAAGCAAAACTGTACAATGGGTTGCTGAGCAAGCAGGGAATCAAGCAAGTGCAAAAGAATTAACAAAGGGAATTACTTATCATTCTGGAAAAAGGAAAGTAATATATTATAATCAAGAAGATTCTCGCTGGGGAAATGAAAAATATGGAAATACAGATTTGATTTCTGAAACAGGGTGTGGACCAACTTCTTTAGCTATGGTAATTTCTACATTAACTAATAGAATAATTAATCCAAAGGAAATGGCAGATTGGGCATATAAAAATGGGTATTGTGCAGAGGGAAGTGGAAGTTATCATACATTGATAGAAAACGCCATAAAATCATTTGGACTGCAAGTAGAACAGGCAACCATATTAGAAGGACAAAAAATTGCAAATGCTCTTGCAAACCAAAAATTAGTAATTGCACTTATGGGAAAGGGTACTTTTACATCTAGTGGTCATTTTATTGTACTTGATGGTATTACGGAAGATGGAGAAGTATTTGTTGCAGACCCTAAAAGCGAAAAAAATACACAACAAACTTTTCCGCTTGGTTTGATTTTATCAGAAGCAAAAAGTAGTACAGATGGTTTAGGACCATTTTGGATAATAGATTAAAAAAAGCAAGGTGAAAATATGAAAAAAGTATTAGATGGTTTTATATTGATTGTATTATGTATTTTTCTATTTACAGGTTGTTATGAACAGGTAGAAGAAACAATTAATTTTGAAGAAATTGCAAATGCTTCAAAAATAGAACTGACACATTATGTTAGTGGGACAGCAACAACAGAAACAATAGAAAATACAGATGATATTAACAATATAGCAAATTGGCTAAATGAATTGATGTTAGAAGAAGTTTCTTTTCCAGAAAATAAAACACCAACAGATGTTGAGGGAGGTGAAAGTTATTCTTTTGCAATACAGGAATCAGAGGGAAATAATATAAATTTTAATTATATCATAAATGATTCAGAAGATTGTTACATACTATATAATACAAAATGGTATGCTGTAAATAATCCAGTTTCTATTACATTTGCACATAATATTTAAAAAACAATTGCTCCCATATAAAAAGTGGGAGCAATTTGTTATAAACGAACTAATCAATTTTTAAGTTTGATATGATTTTGTTCAAATCTTTTATATCAATAAAGACTTCACTAATCACTATATTTTTAAGGTTATGTCGAGATTGTTCTATTATATAATTTAATTTGCTTGCCAAAATTCTTACCTGCCTACCATTACTTACCGCAAAAATATAAATATGATTATCTGAAAAAGAGATTGGAGAAATATCATAACGATAATCATTGTCAATATTAAAATTTTCTGGAAAGGTTATATTATATATTTTTTCAAAAGCCTTTTGTTTTTGCATATAATATAATTCATTATTAATAGCAATATTCATTAAATGCTCTTTTAATTTTGGAATTTCACATTTTAGTGTTGCTACAATAATTTCTTCTTTAGGGTAAATACCGCCATTGATACAAAAAAACAAAATTCCGTTACAAAATGAATTATCTATATTCCATTCTTTTATTGTCTTGACAAAAATAGAAAATTTACATGGGTCACCTAATATCATAGTTATTTTTCTCTTATCACTTTGGCTTTTTTATTTTATAAATCGTGGTGTATAAGATTTCTCTGTCATAGGACATATTTCATAGCCTTGTGCTTGTAATCCCTCTATAATTTCAGGCAATGCTTCTACTGTAGTTTGTTTTGGCTTTGTTTGATGCATTAATATGATTACTTCACGTTTTCCAGAAGTAGTATTTAATACATTGCTTACAATAGTATCTTTTGGCACATTATTGCCACGAGCATCTCCAGAATCTACATTCCAATCTACATAAATATAACCATTTTGTTTTGCTTGCTGTGTAATATCATACATTACCCCATTTTTCATACCAATAGAGTTATTAGAGCCACCAGGAAAACGCATAAAAGGAGAAGTTGTACCTAATATACTTTCTATATATTGTTGTTCTTTATTAAAATCAGCCCAAAAAGCATCTGTAGAGGAATAAAGGGATTCATACTGATGACTATTTGTATGATTTCCTACAATATGACCTTCTGCTTGCATTCTTTTTAATAATGCTTCATCACAATTTCCAGTTATAAAAAATGTTGCTTTTAGATTATATTCTTTTAAAATATCTAAAATTCTTGCTGTGTTTTCAGATGTACCATCATCAAATGTTAAATATGCTCTTTTTGACGTAAAATTAGTATGCTGCAATGGGAAATTAGGTGCAGTTTTGATTACTTCATTTAATATATCTGCAACTTCTTTTAAAGTAATGGTATCATCTGAGCCAATTATGCCGTTGCTTTGAATGTCAATCAATCCCCTAGAATAAGCAAATTGAAGTGGAATAGTAGCCACTTGTGTTACATGTTCTTCAAATACAATATTTTCTCCACCAGTAAGGTCAGCATCAGGATATACCACTTGTATTAAACGATAAAGTAATATAGCAAAATCGCCACGAGATAATCCGCTTGCGGGTGAAAAAGTACCATCTTCATTTCCGTTAACAATTCCTAGATTGTGTGCTTGCAATATAAATTGTTGACTGTTTTCATCTACATCAGAAAAAGGATTCTTTGAAACAGTTTTTGGTTTTTTACCTGTTAATATTTCATATGTATCTATAATATAACGGCAAGCTTCCCCTCTGTCTAAAGGATAATGCTGTCTTTCTTCTAAGTTTTGTATTATCAATTCTGTTTTTTTAGAAACTTCTTGTTCTTCTTCTATTAAAATAAAATGTTCTTCTTGAGAAACAGAAGATAATAAATCAATTTCGTTTTTTGATTCAAAAGCAGGCACTGACTGTGTCGCAAGAACAATAGATAAAAGTAATGATGGGAATGTCGTTGAAAATAAAATACCCATTAAAATCGCTCCTTTTTATATCATTAAATATACAAATTTATCATATTAAGTATACATTTTCCGACAGCAAAAGACAATAAAAAATATCTTAAATTTTAAAAAATAGTTTCTTTTTTTATTCTATTGCATAGTATGAAAATAAAGCAATAAAAGGAGAAAAAAGTATGCCTAGAATTTATTTAAGCCCTTCTTTGCAGGAATATAATCAATTTGTTAATGGAGGCACAGAAGAAGAATATATGAATTTAATTGCGGATGCTATGGAACCATATCTAATTGCAAGTGGAATTGAATTTACCAGAAATGAGCCATCTCAAACATTGACAGAAGCAATTGATGAATCTAATGCAGGTGAATATGATTTTCATTTAGCATTACATTCTAATGCAGCTTCTCCATCTTTATCAGGGCAAATGCAAGGAGCAGATGTATATTATTGGTATGATAGTAAATGGGGAAAAGCTGGAGCAGAAATCATTGCAGAAAATTTTAAAGAAGTATATCCAGATAGTAATAAAGTGAAAACGGTTCCTACATCAACCCTAAGAGAATTAAGAAGAACATATGCCCCCTC
>CAMXTM010000108.1 GCA_947246775.1 uncultured Clostridium sp.
ATAAAAATATTAATATATTTTGAATTTTGGGTCATACTATTTTTGTAACAAATATGATTTATATTTTAGGAGGAATAAAATTATGACAACTGCAAACGAATGTATTAGATGTACTGTAACAAATTGTAAATATCACTGTCAAACAAGAGATAACTGTTCATTAAAGAGTATTCAGGTTGGTACTCATGAATGTAACCCAACAATGGATCAGTGTACAGACTGTCAATCTTTTGTATTGAAATAATTTTGTTTTTAAAGAGTCCTTTATTTTGCCCTGAGCGAAATAAGGGGCTTTTTTTTATATCGGTAATATTTTATAATAAAAATAGCATAGGAAATAAATTTTAGAAAGGTGTATCATAATATGGAAGACATAAAAGGAATGATAAAAGAGATAAAACCACTTTTTGAGGAAACAATGCAGCAAGCAAAACAATATCAAGATAGTTTAATAAAGCCTATTGGTAGCTTGGGAAGATTGGAAGAAATGGCAATACAAATTGCAGGTATAACAGGCAGCATACAAAATAAATTAGATAAAAAGGCAATTATAGTAATGTGTGCAGATAATGGAGTTTATGAAGAGGGAGTTAGTACAGCACCACAGGAGGTTACAGCAGTACAAACTTGTAATATGCTAAAAGGTATGACTGCTGTTTCGGTATTATCAAGACAATATAACATAGATTTAAAAATTGTAGATGTCGGAATAAACACTAACATAAAAGAACAACAAATCATTTCTAAAAAAATCAACTATGGAACAAAAAATATAGCAAAAGAGGAGGCAATGACAAAAGAAGAAATACAAAAAGCTGTATTAACTGGTTTTGAACTGGTAAAACAACTCAAACAAGAGGGCTATAAAATACTAGGTACTGGAGAAATGGGAATCAGTAATACAACAACAGCAACGGCTGTTATTATAGCACTAACAGGCTGTAGTATAGAACAAGCAACAGGAAAAGGAGCAGGATTGACAAAAGAACTATTTGAACATAAAAAAGATGTCCTAAAAAGGATATTAAAAATACATAGTATTGATAGAAAAAATGCTTTTGAAGTAGTACAAAAAGTAGGTGGTTTTGATATTGCGGGACTAATGGGTTGCTTTTTAGGAGCTGCATATTATAGAATACCCATTATAATAGATGGTGTCATTTCAATCAGCGCAGCACTAGCAGCGTATGTATGTCAGCCACTTGTAAAACAATATTTATTAGCATCTCATCAATCAGCAGAACCAGCATATAACATTGCAGCAAAAGAAATTGGTTTACATCCTTATTTTCAATTAGAAATGCGATTGGGAGAGGGGACAGGCTGTCCTTTTACAATGTATCTAGCAGATGCAGCAACAAAAATTATGGCGGAGATGGCAACATTTGAACAGGGAAATGTAGATAAATCAAATTATATAGATATTAGAGAGGATAATAAAAGATGATATTAGTAACAGGTGGTGATAGAAGTGGTAAAAGTACTTTTGCGGAAAGTTTAGCAAAAAAAGTACAGGGAGATGTACTTTATATTGCTACAGCAAAAGCAGTTGATGAAGAAATGAAAAATCGTATTCAAAAACATATTGAACGTCGCCCAAAACATTGGCATACCTTAGAAAGTTATACTCATTTAGCGCAAAAAATAAAAGAAGCAGAAGACACATATCATTGTATCTTATTAGATTGTATTACACTACTTTTAACAAATATGATATTTGAATATAGTGATACAGATGATGTTGAAAAAATGGATTTTGAATATTTAGAAAATAAAATATTGTTAGAACTAAAAGAAATAGCAAATGTTTGTAGCCAGTCAAAAAGTGAAGTTATTATTGTAACAGGAGAAATGGGGCTTGGCATTGTTCCAATGGATAGGCTGAGTAGACATTTTAGGGACATCATAGGTAATGTCAATCAAATATTAGCACAAAAAGCAAATGAAGTATATTTTGTGGTGTCTGGAATTGCTATGAAAATAAAGGGGTGAGTGTATTGCAGTTGTTTTGGAGTACAGTGAGTTTTTTGACGATATTGCCAGTACCTACTTCAAATAAAATATTGCCACAAGAGGAATTTTCAAAAGGAATCTTATTTTATACCTCAATAGGGCTTTTGGTAGGGCTAATTGATTATATATGTTATGGTGCGATGGTATTTTTTTTTAAATTGCCGTTGATAGGAGCTGTTTTGGCAGTACTGTCTGAAACGATTGTAACAGGAGGATTTCATTTAGATGGTTTAGCAGATACTTGTGATGGATTTTTTTCTGCAAGAAAAAAAGAGCAAATGCTTGAGATTATGAAAGATAGTAGAGTAGGTACAAATGGCGCATTGGCGTTGCTATTTGATATTGTTTTAAAAATAACATTTTTGGTAACAATGACAGAAAGTGATGGTTATTTAGCTGTTTTGCTTGCACCAGTAGCAGGTAAAATGGCAACACCGATACTAATGAAAAGTGCTTATGCAAAAGAGCAGTCAGGCTTGGGGAGCTTGTATTTGACACAAAAATATACAAAATATATGATAGCTTCTGTTTTGATAGGTGTTGCACTTTTGGCAGGGTTTTTACAAATAAATAGTATACTGCCTATATTGACAGTATTACTTTTTGCTTTTTTGTTTCGGGAATATTGTCAACATAAAATTGGAGGTATGACAGGGGATACCTTAGGCGCTGGCTATGAGCTTTCAGAAATTGTATTTTTAGCGACAATGGTTTTACAAGGAGTGATAATATGAAATTGTATTTGGTACGTCATGGACAAACAGATATGAATAAAGAAAAATTGTATTATGGTTGGACGGATTGCCCTATCAATGAGATAGGCAAAAAGCAGGCTGAAACATTGTACGGATTTTTTAAAGATGTGGAATGTGATAAGGTAATCACAAGTGATTTACAGCGTTCTGTAGAAACAGCAGAAATTATTACAAGAGGAAAAGATATTATAATAGATAAAAGAGAAGCTTTTCGAGAATTAAATTTTGGACTGTGGGAGGGAAAACATTATAAAGTGTTAAAGAAGGAATATCCAGAGGCTTTTGAACAATGGGGGAAAGATTGGAAAAGTTTTTGTATACCAGAGGGAGAAGCATTTTTTACATTTTATGAAAGAATTAGAAAAGAATTAGAAAAAGTAATAAAAGAAACACCAGAAGAACAAACTGTACTTTTAGTAACACATAATGGTGTGATGAGTGCTATGTTGTGTGTATTAACAGGGGCAGGTTATGATGGTTTTTGGAAGTTTTTTTTAGAACAAGAAACATATTCTCTTGTTTCTGTTACGAATGGACATATTACAATAGAAAAAATAAATTGCCCTGTAAAACTTTGATGGTATTGCAGTTTTATTGTCGTTGTGGTAGTATGAAGTAGAAAAAATTGGTATAATAAAAACTACATAAAGGGGAGGACATTATGAAAAAACTAGAAATGCTTTATGAAGGAAAAGCAAAAAAGGTATATAAAACAGAAGATGAAAATTTGTATATTGTAGATTACAAAGATGATGCAACTGCATTTAATGGTTTGAAAAAAGGTTCTATTGCGGGAAAAGGCGTTATCAATAATAAAATGACAAATATAGTATTTCAGTATTTGGCACAAAATGGTGTAGAAAATCATTTTGTAGAGGAATTAAGCGATAGAGAAACACTTGTAAAAAAAGTGGAAATTGTACCATTAGAGGTGATTGTAAGAAATATTGCAGCAGGTAGTTTTTCACAAAAATTTGGAGTAGAGGAAGGTACAGAACTTAAAAATCCAGTTTTAGAGTTTTCTTATAAAAATGATGCTTTAGGTGACCCAATGATAAATAATATGCAAATTACAGCAATTGGTATTGCGACAGAAGAAGAATTAAAAGCGATTTCTGAAAATGCATTAAAAATCAATGAGTTGATGAAAAAATTCTTTTTAGAAAGAAATATTACATTAGTAGACTTTAAAATTGAATTTGGTAAATATAAAGATAAAATTATACTTGCTGATGAGGTTTCTCCTGATACTTGCCGTCTTTGGGATTGTAATACAAATGAAAAATTGGATAAAGATAGATTTCGTAGAGACTTGGGTGATGTAGAGGAAGCCTATGAGGAAGTTTGGAAAAGAATTACATCAAAATAAAAATTAAAAAAAGAGAAGGGAGCATACAAATGAGAGAACAATATCAATCTCCATTAAATACAAGATATGCAAGTAAAGAAATGTCACATTTATTTTCACAAGAGTTTAAGTTTCAGACATGGAGAAAATTGTGGATTGCTTTAGCTGAAACAGAAAAGGAATTAGGGCTTTCTATTACAGAGGAACAAATTGAACAAATGAAAGCACATCAGTATGACATCAACTATGAAGTAGCAGAAGCAAGAGAAAAAGAAGTGCGTCATGATGTAATGAGTCATGTGTATGCTTTTGGAAAACAAGCTCCAAAAGCAGAACCAATTATTCATTTGGGCGCAACAAGCTGTTATGTAGGGGATAATACAGATATTATTATTATGACAGAAGCAATGAAATTGATTAGAAAAAAATTGATTAATGTAATCAATGAACTTTCTAAATTTGCATTAGAATATAAAGATATGCCAACATTAGGCTTTACTCATTTTCAGCCAGCACAAACGACTACAGTAGGAAAAAGAGCAACACTTTGGCTACAAGATTTAATGATGGATTTGGAAGATATAGAATTTCAAATTAGTAAAGCGAAATTATTAGGCTCAAAAGGAACAACTGGTACACAAGCGAGCTTTTTAGAGTTGTTTGATGGTGATAGGGAAAAAGTAAAACAATTAGATGATATGATTGCCAAAAAGATGGGCTATACGGATTACTTTAAGGTATCAGGACAAACCTATCCTAGAAAATTGGATTCTCAAATATTAAATGTGCTTTCTTCCATTGCACAAAGTGCTTTTAAATTTAGTAATGATATTAGACTTTTACAGCATTTAAAAGAGATTGAAGAACCTTTTGAGAAAAGCCAAATCGGTTCTTCTGCTATGGCATATAAAAGAAATCCTATGCGTTCTGAAAGAATTGGTTCTCTTGCAAGATATGTCATTGCAGATGCAGTTAATCCTGCTATTACAGCATCAATACAGTGGTTTGAAAGAACATTAGATGACTCTGCAAATAAAAGGATTAGTGTGCCAGAAGCGTTTTTGTGTGTAGATGCGATATTGACATTGTATAGAAATGTTGTAGATGGTCTTGTGGTATATCCTAAAGTGATTCAAAAGCATCTGAATGAAGAACTACCATTTATGGCAACAGAAAATATTATGATGGACGCTGTAAAAAAAGGTGGCAATAGACAAGAGCTGCATGAAAGAATTAGAGTTCATTCTATGGAAGCAGGAAAAGTAGTAAAAATGGAAGGCAAACAAAATGACTTGTTACAAAGAATCGCCAATGATGATATGTTTGGACTGACGATGGAAGAATTAGAAGCAATTATGATACCTGAAAATTTTGTAGGTATTGCTCCAGAACAAACAGAAGATTATATTAAAAACTTTGTACAGCCTGTATTAGATAAAAATAAAGAACTTTTAGAAGAAAATGGAGAAGAAGTAAGAGTGTAGAATCTGACATTAGAGAGGTGACATACAATATGAAATTAAAAAGGGTAGCATTTTTATTATTAACAAGTGTAATAACATTTAGTAGTTTCCATTGTATATTTGCAGAAGAAAATGACAATATTAGCTCTGGCTTGTATTCGAGTGACACTTTTCAAAGCGATTATACTTTAGATGAAAAAAATGGTAAATATGTCAATTTTTATATAGAAAATGTAGGAGATATTGCTGTTTCAGCTACAATCAATGGAGAAGAAAAACGTATTTTTCAACCAAATGAAAAAGGACATATTTATATAGAAGTTGACAATAGTATTTTTGGTAAAAGTAAAGAATATACATTTAGAGCTGTATCCGAGCCAGTTGGTGCGACAATTAAAATAAATTATATTATTGCTCAAAGAAATAGTCAATAATGCAAGACATATTTTTATAAATATTTCTTGCAATCAATCATACAAAGTGTTATACTAAAAACAGTGCAAATAGATTTTTCATGAGAAAGAGTGGGTGAAAGCCCACTCTTAAATTTTGTATTTTATAATGAGGTGAGGTTGTGGCAAAGCAAAATAATACTGAAAAAAAAGTATTGGAAATCGTAGAGCCTATCGTAAAAGAAAAAGAATTAGAACTAGCAGATTTAGAATTTGTAAAAGAGGGACCTAATTGGTATTTAAGAGTATATATTGATAAAGATGGTGGTGTCACCATTGAGGACTGTGAAAGTGTAAGTCGTGTTTTAGAAAAAAAATTAGATGAAAAAGACCCTATTGAACAGGCTTATATACTAGAGGTAAGTTCTCCTGGAATAGATAGACCATTAAAAAGACCAGAACATTTTCAAAAATATATTGGTGAAATTATTGATATAAAATTATACAAACCACTAGATGGAAAAAAGGAATATCAAGGGGAATTAAAACAATTTGATAATGGCATAATCACAATTGCAGATGAACATGGACAAGAAATACAGTTTGCACAAAAAGAAACAGCTAGTGTTCGTTTAGCAGTGATATTTTAGTTTGCTGTCCGTTAATAGAGTATTTTTTGAAATATAAAAAATACAAATAGTATAAAAAGGAGAAAACAAAAAAATGGATAGAGTAGAATTTGTAAATGCGTTAAACCAAATTGAAAAGGAGAAAGGCATTGATAAAGAAGTAATATTTGAGGCAATAGAAACTTCTCTTGTATCAGCTTGTA
>CAMXTM010000109.1 GCA_947246775.1 uncultured Clostridium sp.
ACCTGGACCACCTGTGCCTGTACCTTCTGGGCAGCCACCTTGTATCATAAAGCCCTTGATGACTCTATGAAAAGTCAAACCATTGTAAAAGCCTTTTTGTACTAAACTAATAAAGTTATTGACGGTGTTTGGTGCAGTTTCTGGATATAATTCTATTTTTATGATAGAACCATTTTCCATTTCAATTGTAACAACTGGATTTTTTTCCATTTTGTATCTTCCTTTCTTTTTTCATTCTTTTTAACAATTTTTTTATTATATCAATATCCTTGCATTTAATCAATAGCAAGTGTAACGACAACTAATTCTGGGCGATTGTTGATGCGAAAAGGAAAGGTACTATTGCCAAGCCCCCTACTGATTATCATTGTCGTTTGGTTTTGCTGATGTACACCACTTGTATATTTTGGAAAAAATCCTTGATGGGGCGCAAAGATTCCCCCGACAAATGGAATACGAATTTGTCCGCCGTGTGCGTGTCCCGTAAACACCAAATCAATGTCATATTGACTGTAAACAGAAAGCAATTCTGGTCTATGCGAAAGTAATATTTGAAACGCTGGTTTTTCTGTTTTAGACAGTGCAGTTAATACTTGTTGGTAATTTTTATTCACTGATTTATCTTTAATACCCAAAATAGAAATACTTTCTTGTCCTTTTGTAATACTTTCTTGTCCTTTTGTAATACTTTCTTTATTATTTTCCAATACAAAAACGCCATTTTCTTTTAAAAGTGGAATCAATTCCTCATATTTTCCAGATTGATGCTCATGATTGCCAGAAACATAATAAACAGGCGCAAGATTGGCAATTTTTGCAATCAATTCGATTGCAGAAGCAATATTAGTGCGGTTTCTATCTAGCAAATCTCCTGTTATGACAATGCAATCTGGCTTTTGTTTTTGTATGATAGAAACGATTTTTTTATGATGTTTTCCAAAGGTTTTGTTTTGCAAATCAGAAAGTTGCAAAATACGATAGCCCGAAAAGGACTTTGGTATTTTTGTATTGTGATATTGATATTTTGTAACCAGAATGCCGTTATCCTGCCAATACAAATATGCTGCTACCATAAACGCACAAAATAGTATTTTTTTAAATAATTTCATATTTTCCCTCCTTTTTCGCTTAGTCTTTGTCTAACTACCTCATATAAAAGCACACCTGTTGCAACGGAAGCGTTAAGAGATTCCGCTTGTCCTATCATAGGAATTTTGATAAACTGATTGCACTTTTTTGCAAGAGCATCAGAAATGCCTTTTCCCTCATTTCCGATTACAAAGGCACAGCCTTTTTTAAAGTCAGCGTGATAATAATATTCTGTTGCTTTTAAGTGTGCAGCAAATACAGCAATTTGATTTTGCTGTATCGTATCAAGATATTCTATCAAGTCGACATTTTGAAAAATAGGAATGTGAAATAGGGAACCCCTCGTAGAACGCAACACCTTTGCATTATATAAATCCACACAGCCCTTTGACAAAAAAATGCCATCTACCTTACAGGCGTCAGCAGTACGGATAATTGTACCTAAATTTCCAGGGTCTTGTATTTCTTCTGCTAGGAGATAAAGCCCCGTTTGTTTTAGTGGAAAGGCAGACAGAGACATTTCTTTTTTTTGGCACACCGCTAAAATGCCTTGAGTATGTTCGGTATCAGCAATGGTATCAAACACCTTATCCGCACAAACAAAGACTTGACTTCTTTTTTCATACATCGAAACATCATGATTTGCAAAAAAGGTATGAGACAGCACATAAAAAAGGATAGGATTGTTTTGAGGGATTTCCGCTACAAAACGCACACCCTCTACCACAAATAGTCCCTCTTTGTCCCTTGTTTTGCGCTGCTGCAATGCTTTTACTTTTTTTACTACTTTATTTTGGACACTTTCAATCAATTTTTTCACCCTTTTTTATTTAAAAACTTTTGTATATTTACATTTTCTCCTAAAACAATTAAAATATCATTTTGCTTGATAACATAGCTAGGTTTTGGGGAAGCAATAATTTCATCTTGCTGCCGAATCGCAATAATATTCAAGTCGTATTTTGCACGAATATCCGACTCAATAATACTTTTTTCTATCCATTCTTTTTTTGGAATCACTTCCGCAATGCTGACATCATCAGAAATTTCTGTTAGCTCAAAGAAATTACCATACAACAATTTATTTGCAATATGCACACCCATTTCTCTTTCAGGCAAAATCACCCTATCTACGCCGATTTTTTCTAATATCTTTTTATGGTTTTCGTCTAGTGCCTTTGCAATGACATAGGGTACGCCCATTTCTTTCGCCAACAATATTGCCAGCACAGTGGACTCTAAATGACTGCCTGTACCAATAATCACGACATCAAAATTGCCTAAGCCTAAGTTGCGTAAATCTACTTCATCTGTAATATCTGCCATCACAGCGTGCGTGACATACTCGGATATATCTTGCACCAATTCCATATTGTTGTCAACGGCTAAAACTTCTGCACCAGCTTCCGACAAAGTTCTTGCAATACTTCTACCAAATCTTCCCAATCCTAATACTGCAAACTGTTTTTTGATTACCATTTGATTTCCTCTCTTTCTCTTATTACACTATCCAACAATAATGGATTCTTCCGCATATTGTAACTGATATTTATTTTGATTTTGTTTTTTTGTCAATGCGATAACAATACTAATTGGACCAATTCTGCCCATAAACATCGCTAAAATAATAATCACACGCCCTATATTGGACAAATAAGGCGTAATCCCTGTTGTAATGCCAGATGTGCCAAGTGCAGACACCGTTTCAAACAAAATGTCTAAAAAACTATGCTCTATGGCAATGTTTCTTTCTGTAAAGCACAACACTAAAGTCATCAATAGTACCATCGTCAGACTAATAAAAAAGACGGCAAGTGCCTTTTGTAAGGTAGAAAAAGAAATATTTCTTTTAAAGACGTGTGTATGATTACTACCTCGAATAACAGACAAAACCGCAATCCAAAGTACACTCAGCGTAACCGTCTTAATGCCTCCCGCTGTACCGCCAGGAGAACCGCCTACAAACATCAGCAATATCGAAATAAATTTAGAAACTTCTGTCATGCCGCCTTGGTCAATGCTGTTAAATCCTGCCGTTCTGACGGTAACAGATTGCATCGCAGAGGCAAGCAACTTCCCCTTTAGGGATAAATTGCCCATGGTGTTTGGGTTTGTGCTTTCCCAAAGGAAAAAAAGTAGCATACCCGACAGCAAAAACAAAAAAGTAGAAACATATACAATTTTGCTGTGCAGGGACAAGCGTTTGATTGCTGTTTGAAATGACCACTTTTTAGCGTATTTTAACTTAATAACACGTATGGTATCCGTCCAAACCATAAAACCAAGCCCGCCCAGTATGACAAGCAACATAAGAGTAATATTCATAAACCCGTAGTCTACATAGGGCATAAAACTATTTAAGCTAATAATATCAAAGCCAGCATTGCCAAAAGCGGAAACAGAATGAAAAATACCATATAAAATGCCTTTTTGAAGTCCAAAAATAGGAATAAAAGTCATTGCTAAAAAAATTGCACCAATACTTTCAATCAAAAATGTCCCGAACATAATTTTTTTAATATATTTTACCATACCCATAATATTATTTTGATTATAGGACTCTTTAATGAGCAGCCTGTCCGATAGGGTAATTTTTTTGTGCAGGGCAAGAGAGCCTAGCACAATAAAGGTCATAAAACCCAGCCCGCCAATTTGTATCAGACAAAATATCACAACTTTTCCAAAAGCCGTCCACTGACTCATGGTATTGACGACAACAAGCCCTGTGACGCAAGTGGCAGAGGTTGCCGTAAATAGGGCGTTTAATATGCCCACACATTCCCCGTTTTGGCTGGAGATGGGCAGCGAAAGCAAAATTGTTCCTACGCAAATAACCATCAAAAATCCAAAAATAATAATTCTAGTGGGATTATTTTTAAATATCTTCTCTTTGATTTGATTCATATTTTCCCCTCTTTTTTTGTATATTTTTACATGGAATCATTATACCATAAAAGCATATAAAATAAAAATTTACTTCTGTTAAAATCAGTATTTTTATGTTAGAATATAGAAATATATCATACAATAGAGAGGTGAATACAATTTGTCAGGTTCTATATTTGGAAAATTATTTACAGTTTCGACTTGGGGAGAATCACATGGAGAGGCGCTAGGCGTGGTAGTAGATGGCTGCCCTTCTGGGATTCCACTTTGCAAAGAAGAGATTCAAAAGGAATTAGACAGAAGAAAACCAGGCTCGAATCCTTATGGCACAAAAAGAAACGAAAGTGACGAGATACATATTCTTTCTGGCGTATTTGAGGGAAAAACAACAGGCACACCGATTTCGATGCTTGTATACAATAAAGACCATCATTCAGCGGACTATAGTGAAATTGCTTCTTATTACCGTCCAGCACACGCTGATTATACTTTTGATAAAAAATATGGCATACGAGACTATCGGGGCGGCGGACGTTCTTCAGGACGGGAAACGCTCAGTCGTGTTGCAGCAGGCGCAATCGCAAAAAAAATCTTGTCAGCACTACAAATTGACTTGTTTGCCTATACCAAATCCATAGGCAATATTGTTTGTTCTGAAGAAAATTTTGATAGAGAAACCATTTTCAAAAACAAACTTTATATGCCCGATAGTCAAGCAGCAGCATTGGCAGAAGCCTATTTAAAAGAGTGTATGGCGCAACAAGATTCCGCTGGTGGTGTGATAGAATGTGTTGTTAATCATTTGCCTGTAGGGATTGGAGAGCCTGTGTTTGACAAATTGCAAGCGGTCTTGGGGCAGGCGTTGTTTTCGATAGGAGCAGTTAAAGGTTTAGAATTTGGTGAGGGCTTTGCGGTATCGCAGTTAAAAGGTTCCCAAAATAATGATGCCTTTTTTATAGATAATGAGGGAAAAGTCCAAAAAAAGACAAACCATGCTGGAGGAATATTAGGCGGTATGAGCGATGGCTCACCTTTGGTATTTCGTCTAGCTTTTAAACCCACACCCTCTATTGCGCAAACGCAACAAACAATTACAAAAGATGGAGAGAATGTCAATGTTAACATTAAAGGTCGTCATGACCCTATTATTGTACCTCGTGCTGTTGTGGTGGTAGAGGCAATGACAGCGATTGCACTAGTAGATTTATTATTTCAAAATATGGTTTCAAATGTGCAATCTATTATAAATTTTTACCAATCATGAAAGGAGTAAGTGATAAGTTATTAAAAATATAGAAAAATGTGAGTATAAATACTCAAAGATACCTAAAATCCAAGGTATAGCTTGTGCTGGCTTTATAGCAGGCGGAGTTGCGGAAAGGAAGCCCTTATCAGTTGAAATAGTCTGGTATAACAAAGATGTAGCAATCTGTGGGTGCAACTGGTCAATGGTCAAGTCCCGAAAACCAAGGGCATCATAAAGAAAAAAATAAACAAAGAAAGGAGAAGCTACTTAGATGAAACCTATATTATAGTCATAGAAAAAGACTTTATTAGGTATGTACCGATGGCTAGTCGGGAATTTACGGCTGTG
Organism: uncultured Clostridium sp.; assembly: GCA_947246775.1. Lineage (GTDB taxonomy): Bacteria > Bacillota > Clostridia > Lachnospirales > Anaerotignaceae > Coprocola. The sequence goes on from CAMXTM010000109.1 coordinate 5,570, forward strand.
GAGTGTACAAGAACTTGTGAGTAGACTATGAGAAATCATGTTAAAAGCATACACATTGAAACAGCAAGGTAAAATTGTGAGATTTACCCGAATCATCTAATATATATTTTTGTATATATTTTTAGTAGCAGATTATATATGTATAGAACATATTCTATGGAATTGGCAGGCAGAACATTAACTGCTGAAATTGGCAGAGTAGCAGAACTTGCAAATGGCGCTGTATTACTCCGCTATGGCGAAACTGTTGTATTAGTTACAGCAACAGCATCTGAAAAACCAAGAGAGGGAATTGACTTTTTCCCATTAAGTATTGACTATGAAGAAAGACTTTATTCTGTAGGAAAAATTCCTGGAGGATTTATCAAAAGAGAGGGCAGACCCTCTGAAAAAGCAATCTTAACATCAAGATGTATTGATAGACCTATGAGACCATTATTTCCGAAAGACTATAGAAATGATGTTTGTATTGTAGCAACAGTTATGGCAGTAGACCAAGATTGCTCCCCAGAAGTAACAGCAATGATTGGTGCAGCATTGGCATTAAATATTTCAGATATTCCATTTACTGACCCTGTTGGTTCTGTCAATATTGGTTATTGTGATGGAGAATTAGTTGTCAATCCAACAGCAGAGCAAAAAGAAACGACACTTTTGTCCTTAACAGTATCTTCTAAAAAAGATAAAGTAATGATGATAGAAGCAGGTGCTTATGAAATTCCTGATGATTTGATGATGAAAGCAATCCGTCTTGCTCATGAAGAAAATGGAAAAATAGTAAAATGGATTGAAGAAATTGTTGCAGTAGAGGGCAAAGAAAAAGCACCTTATGAAGAGCATGTGATTCCAGAAAGTGTTTATGATATGATTAGTAGTTATATTACAGATGCACGTATGGAAGAAGCTGTTTATGCAGAAAAGAAACAAGATAGAGATGCGAAGATAAAAGCAATTACAGAAGAAATAAACGAAAATCTTACAGAAAAATTGATAGAAGAAGTAGGAGAAGAAACAGATATTGTTACATTGATTGATGAAACAATCTATAAATTTGAAAAAAATACAGTCAGAAGAATGATATTGAGAGAGCATAAACGTCCTGATGGTCGTGGTATTGAAGAAATTAGACCACTTTCCGCAGAAGTAGATGTTTTACCAAGAGTACATGGTTCTGCACTGTTTTCAAGAGGACAAACACAGGCATTAACGGTTACAACATTGGGTGCAATCG
>CAMXTM010000110.1 GCA_947246775.1 uncultured Clostridium sp.
TTCTGAAATTTTTACAAATGGTAGTGCCTCTGGTTTTTCTGGTGAACAAATCGTGTCTCCTATCATAATGTCTTCCATACCTGAAATCGCCACAATTTCTCCTACACCAGCCTGTTTTACTTCTTGCCTTTGTAAGCCCTCAAAGGTATATAATTTCGTGATTTTAACCTTTTTTTGCATTTCTGGGTCATGAATATTTACAATTACTACTTCATCATTGACTTTTATTGTACCATTTCCAATTTTGCCAATACCAATTCTACCAACATATTCACTATGGTCTATTGTGGAAATTAAAGCCTGTAGTGGTGCTTCCAAATCTCCACTTGGTGCTGGAATATGTTCAATAATGGTTTCAAAAAGTGGTGTCATATCTTTGCCTTCTTCTGCTAAATCTAGTGTAGCAACACCACTTCTTGCAGACGCAAACACAAATGGAGAATCTAATTGATTTTCATTTGCATCTAGCTCTATAAATAATTCCAATACTTCATCAATCACTGCTTCTGGTCTTGCTTCTGGACGGTCTACTTTGTTCACACACACTACAACAGGCAAATTTAATTCTAATGCCTTTCTAAGCACAAATTTTGTCTGTGGCATAGGTCCTTCAAATGCATCTACCACAAGCACAACACCATCTACCATTTTTAATACACGTTCTACTTCTCCACCAAAATCTGCATGACCAGGTGTATCAATAATATTAATTTTTACATCACCATAATGTACAGCAGTATTTTTAGATAATATCGTAATACCTCTTTCTCTTTCTATATCTCCACTGTCCATAACTCTTTCTTGTACTACTTGGTTAGAACGGAATATACCACTCTGTCTTAATAATTGGTCTACTAATGTAGTTTTACCATGGTCAACATGGGCAATAATCGCAACATTTCTAATTTGTTCCATTTTTTGATTCATCGTTTCATTACTCCTCTTTTTATTGGAAATTCTGTCATAATATTAAAAATTCTTTATATTTTACCACACGACATATACAAAATCAATATAAAAAGCCTTTCATAATAAATATGAAAGGCAATTACAGCATAACCTATTTTATATATATTTCAATGCTAAACAGCATCTATGAACTATACGATAATTGATTAAGCACGTGTTACATTAGCTGCTTGAGGGCCTTTTGCTCCCTGCACAACTTCAAATTCTACTTCCTGACCTTCTTCTAATGTTTTGTAGCCTTCTGCTTGAATAGCTGAGAAATGTACAAATACATCATCTTCGCCAGGTACGGAAATAAAACCAAAACCTTTTTCTGCATTAAACCATTTTACTGTACCTTTTTTCATGTTAAAATCCTCCTACGTAAATAAAAATGCTTACTTATATAACGTATTTAATCGTACCATATATTTTTTGGTATGTCAATAAATATTTCTAAAGAAAGCTAATATTTTCCAATTTTTAGGTATTTTTTTTAAATTTATGGCTTATAATTTGTATCATTTTCTAAATTTCCATTTGAAATCGCTTGTCTTGCTAAAAAGTCACATCTTTCATTTTCTTTATTATCTGCATGACCTTTTACCCATATAAACTTTACTTTATGTTTTTCCAATAAAGGCAACAATCTTTGCCACAAATCAATATTTAAAGCCATTTCTTTTTGATTTCTCCTCCAACCATTTGACTGCCATTTTTTTACCCAACCTTTATTGATAGCATCTACCACATATTTAGAATCACTATATAACATTACCTGGCAAGGTTCTTTTAATGCCTCCAAACCTTTTATTACAGCAAGAACTTCCATACGGTTATTTGTTGTTAACTGATAGCCTTGTGACAACTCTTTTCTTGCACTACCATATAGCAGTACTGTGCCATATCCTCCAGCTCCAGGATTGCCAGAACAAGCGCCATCTGTATAAATTGTAACTGATTTCAATGCAAATTCTCCTTTTCTTTCTTAAAAAATGCTTCCCCTATTACCATGTCATCTGGTGTCGTAATTTTAATGTTTTCATAATGTCCCTCTACTACAAAAACAATATTTCCATCTCTTTCTACTAATACAGATTCATCTGTTCCAACAAAATTTTCTCTCTTCGCTCTCTCAAATGCTCTAAGTAACAAATCTTTTTGAAATGCTTGTGGTGTTTGTATATACCAAACCAAATTTCTAGGAGGTGTTGTAACAATTTCATTTTTTTCATTACAAATTTTAACGGTATCTTTTGCTTTTACGCCCAAAACACAAGCACCCTTTTGTTGTGCTGTTACAATCGTTCTTTCAATATCCTCTACTGTTACAAAAGGACGCACACCATCATGTACTACAATAATTTCTGCATTTTTATTTGCAGCGCAAATTCCAGCATATACAGAATCTTGCCGCTCTTTTCCTCCCTCTACAACAGCAGATACTTTTTTGAATTTTTCTCTTTTTACAATTTCACAAAGCAGTTGTATGGTATCTTTTGCAGTCACTAAAACAATTTCATCTACTGCATCACATTGCTCAAATTTTTCTATAGTAGAAGCAATAATTTCTTTTTCTCCTAATTTTAAAAATTGTTTTTTGGTTTTTGTACCCATTCGTATGCCCGTTCCTGCCGCTGGTATCACAGCAGTACAATATTTTTTTACACTCATATCTTTCCTCCAAAATGAAAACAAAACACCCTATTTATCTTTTTTAAATAAAGTTAAGCATTTTTATACTCCTAAAAAAGGCATAGTGCAAAACTATGCCTCAAATTATAAAATATTGATTGATTCTATTTTTTTATTATGATACTGCCGCTGCAATTTTTGTAAATATCATTCTACCTGCCGCTGTTTGCAAAACACTTGTTACAATAACATTTTTTGTTTCGCCAATAAAACGATTACCACCTTCTACAACAATCATTGTACCATCATTTAAATAGCCAATACCTTGTCCATTCTCTTTTCCTGATTTTATGACTGTTACTCGCATTTCTTCTCCTGGTAATACTACTGGTTTAATCGCATTTGCCAATTCATTAATATTTAAAACGCGGACACCTTGAAACTCTGCTACTTTATTCAAATTAAAATCATTTGTAACAACAAAAGCGTCCATTTTTTCACCCATTTTAAGTAATTTAGAATCTACCTCTGGTGCTTCCGCTGGGTCATAGTCTACAATTTCTACTGGTACAGAAAGTTGCTTTTGTATTTCATTGAGGATATCTAAGCCACGTCTTCCTCTATTTCTTTTTAAGGAATCTGAAGAATCGGCAATATGACGCAGTTCTTCCAGTACAAAATTAGGAATCAATATTTTTCCCTCAATAAATCCAGTTTGAAGTAAATCTAATATTCTGCCATCTATAATGACACTTGTATCTAATATCTTAGGTCTGCCATAGGCAATCACATTCTTTTTAGAATCAGGATTCGCTAGCACATTTTTTAAATTACTTACATTGATTTCATCTTTCTTTTTTCGTGCCACTCGAAAACCCAAAAAACCAAGCACAATATTGAGAAATATTACAATACCTGTTCCTAAAGGTCCAAAATTTGTAAATGCAATGCCAATTAAATTCGCTATAGCAAGTCCAATAATACAGCCCAACAAACTAAAACTTAATTCTTTTAGATTCATTTTAACCAGTTTTTCTTCTGTCCTCGCCATTTGTGTCATAATTTTTTTTGTGACAGCAGAGGAAAAAAGAAAATAAAAAATGAGTCCAAGCAAAACAGAAGCAATCACAGGTACATAATTGGGTACAATGCGATTCATATGAAATAAGTCTAATAGATACAACAAATGAAATATAGCAAAAAATGCTGCTGTAACAATCAAACTGATTACAATTCCCAGTAACCTTTTCACTTTATCACCTCCCCCATAATAAGCGTTATTAAGATATTAACAATTCAGAACCAATTTTGCAAGTAGTTCTTCTGCTTTTTCTGTATCAATTTCATAGGAGCATATGATTTCGCTCAACACAATTTGTTTTGCAGTGTTTAATAACTTCTTTTCTATACTGGAAAGTTTCTTTCTTCTTTCTCTCTCATTTAGATTTTTAACTACCTCAATAACCATATCTAGTTTTCCTGTTTTTAATTTTTCTAAATTGTCTTTATAGCGCAAACTCCAGTTTTCTGGCATTACAATTTTTTTTGCACCAACACATACCAGTGTTTTTTCTACTTCTTCTCTTTTTGCTACTGCTCTTACTCCCAACTGTTCTGACTTATTCGCAACTAAGCGGATTTTCAAATTATTTTTGGGAATTTGTATAATATAATACTTCTCTAACTTTGTTCCCCTAAAATCTTGCTCAATATTTTCCACAACGCCAGCACCATACATAGGGTAAACCACTTTTTCACCAATCTGAAACATATAAAATCTCCTTTCTTAATCTACTACTGTTTTTGTTAAGTATGTACAAAAACATTCTAAAAAATACAAAAAAGCAGTACAGTTTTACTGTCTCCTGCTCGCAAACTAAAATAACTTTATCTTCTGTAGCGGAAGGGCTTGGACGTTGTTTCAAAAATTTCTATGATTAAAAAACAATGGAACAAATCTCTTTTATATCATTTATAACAAAATGATAACCCACTTTACAGCAATTTTCAAAAATTTAATATATTTTCAATGCTGTTATTGTACAGTTTTACTGTTTCCTGCTTACTACTGTACCCAAATAAAAAACACCTCCTTATTTAGCATATCACAAATTTTAAAAAAATGCAAAATATTTATTTTAACAATATTCTATAGCAAAGTCAATTCCTTTTTTATTCCATTTATCCATATTTTTATTAAAAAATATTTCTTTTTATTCTATTACCTATATTTTTGTAACTTTTGTAGCTTTTTTCCTGCATATTCATACCCTAGCTCAATTGCTTTTTGATAATAGCAAACCATCTCCTCTCCTTCATATGTTTGCAAAAATTGTCTTAGTGTAATAGATCAAACAATTTTACAAATAATAATTGCAACAGGAATAGTTATCATTTTTGTTACAGGTATCAAAAGAGCAATAACTATCAGCACAATACATAAAAACCTATTTTTATTCCATAATTTAGCATAGCAATACTGTGCCATATTATAATTAGCGTACCCATCATTTTGTTCTGCGGCTCTACGAATCCATTGCATTGCAGTAGTAATATCCTTTGGAACTCCTTGCCCCATTTGATAGCAAATTCCCAAATTATTTTGCGCTCCAGTATGTCCTTTTTCTGCTGCCTTTACAAATAATTCTACTGCTTTACTATAGTTTTTGGTCACTCCTTGTCCTTTATAGTAGCAATATCCTAAAAGATGTTGTGCTTCTGTATATTCTTGCATTACTGCTCTTGCAAGCCATTCTGTTGCCTTATTATAGTCTTGCGTTACTCCATGACCACTATAATAACAAATACCTAAATTATACTGTGCTTCAGCCTCTCCTTTTTCTGCTTTCTCCTGATACATTTGTATGGCAATATTTGTTCCTTTTTGTCCTGCTTTTGTATACCACTCTTTTGCTATCGTTTTATTTTTTGTTACTCCATGACCTTTTTCATAACAAACAGCTAAAAAATATTGTGCATCAGCATAATCTTGTTCTGCGGCTTTAGTAAACCACTTTACTGCTTCCTCATAATCTTGTTTTATTTCTTCCCCACAATAATAACAATTTCCCAAATTATATTGTGCTTGCACATCTCCCCGTTTTGCTGCATCTTCTAACTCTTGTTTAGTCACAATATATCACTTTCCCCAAAATATACTTTTATATATTATTATAGTTATTTTTTACTATAATAGCAACAAAAAAAGAGGGACAACAATATCCCTCTTTTAAATCATTTTTAGTACATTACAATATATTCTTCTCTAGCTGCGCCAACAGAAACATATTTAATACGACATTCTGCCAATTCTTCCAAATATTTAATATAAAACAATGCTGCTGATGGTAAATCTTCTGGTTTTCTACATTTTGAAATGTCACATTTCCAACCGTCCACATACTCTATCACTGGTTTTGCTACTGCCAATTCTGCACCAATAGGAAATTCTTTTGTTTCTTTTCCATTTACAGTATAAGCAACGCAAACTGGTATTTTATCTAAATAAGAAAGTACATCTAATTTTGTCAATGCCACTTCATCACAGCCCTGCACTCTTACACCATAGCGAGATGCAACCGCATCAAATGCACCAACACGTCTTGGTCTACCTGTAGCAGCACCATATTCTCCGCCAGCCGCACGCAATGCTTCTCCTTCTTCTCCAAACATTTCTACAGTAAAAGGTCCTTCTCCTACGCAAGAAGAATATGCTTTCATAATACCGATAACATTTGTCAATTTTAAGTTTGGCACACCTGCACCAATAGGAGCATATGCCGCAATAGTAGAAGATGATGATGTAAATGGATAAATACCAAAATCAATATCCCTTAAAGCACCAAGCTGCGCCTCAAACATTACCTTTTTACCCTCTTTGACTGCATCATTTAAATAAATGCTGGTATCACAAATATAATCTTTAAATTCTTGTGCATATTTATCCAACCAAGCAAGCATATCATCATAGCTTACTTCCTCTGCACCATATACATTTTTAATTGTCAAATTTTTCCATGACAATATATTTTTTAATGATGCTCTATACTGCTCAGGATAAAGTAAATCACCCATACGAATACATTTTTTCATATATTTGTCGCCATATACAGGAGAAATCCCTCTCCTTGTAGAACCAAATTTTGCATCGCCA
>CAMXTM010000111.1 GCA_947246775.1 uncultured Clostridium sp.
ATATATTTTATAACAATCATGATTTAAAAATTTTTTTATTTGAATCAACAAGTTATCAACCTTTTTTCAGAATATTGAATTTTTTTACTGCACAAATGCTAGCGCAGCTCATTTTTTAACACTTTGCCTGCCTTACGGGGATATTGTGCTGGTGTTTGTTTTACTTTTTTTACCACAACAATTTTGTGGCTTAGGTCTGTATTAGGTATCGTAACATCAATGATTTCAGTAAGTGCGCCGCCCAACACTTCCATTGCTTTTTGTGCCTGCTCTACTTCTTTTGCGGCATCTTTTCCTTTGAGTGCTACAAACGTCCCACCTACTTTGACAAAAGGTAAACCGTATTCCAAAAGTGCTGCCAAATTAGCAACGGCACGAGAAACGCAACAGTCATATTTTTCTCTATACTTTTTTGACTTCCCACCATCTTCCGCTCTACTATGCACGCACTCTACCTTTTCTATCCCGATTTGCTGTATGACTTCCTCTAAAAAATAGATTCTCTTTTGCAAAGAGTCCAAAAGCGTCAACTGTATTGAGGGGCAAACAATTTTTAAGGGGATACCTGGAAAGCCTGCTCCTGTTCCTACATCAATCACGCTATGACACTCCTGCCAATCAAGATAAGGTACAACACTTATACAGTCCACAAAATGTTTTAATATCACTTCTCTATCTTCTGTAATTGCTGTTAAATTCATTTTTTCATTCCATTGCAAAAGCAGTTGTTTATATCGCATAAACTGCTGTATTTGTGCCTGTTCTAGTGTAATTCCCATTTGTTTGCAACTTTCATAAAGCAATTTTTCCAAAAACTTTCCTCTTTTCTATGCTTTTTTCTGTTTTTCTTTTCTGTTTTTTTAAAATTTTATTTACAAATATTTGTTCGTCTTTTTTTATTGTCAAAATTAGGTTTATATTTACAAAACAACTGTTCGCTATCAATAAAATACAAACAAAATGAAAATAAGAACAGTTGTTTTTGTCTTTTATACTTTTGCTTTTTTGTGCTGTTCCATATAGATTAACAGTACAGACAAATCCGCTGGAGAAACGCCCGTAATACGGGACGCCTGCCCTAATGAAACAGGTCTAATATCATTTAATTTCTGCTGTGCCTCAATGCGCAATCCCTTTATACTACTGTAGTCTAAATCATCAGGCAACAATTTATTTTCCATCTTTTGGAACTGTTCTACTTGTTTTAATTGTTGTTTAATATAGCCCTCGTATTTGATTTGAATATTGACTTGCTCCTTGATTTCAAAAGGCAAATCTTGTCGTTCCATATCCAATGGCTTTAATTTTTCATAGTCCAACTCTGGGCGTTTTATCAGCTCTGACAACTTCGCACCTGTATGAATTGGTGTGCTATGATATTTTTCAAAAAGCTCCTCTACTGCTTGAGAGGGCGCTACCACAATACTAGAAACTCTTTTGATTTCTTTTTCTACTTCAGACTGTTTTTGTAAAAAGGCATCATATCGACTTTGGGAAATCAAGCCCAATTCATAGCCTATTTTGGTTAATCTTTGGTCAGCGTTGTCCTGACGCAAAAGCAAGCGATACTCTGCACGTGATGTCATCATTCTATAAGGTTCTTTTGTGCCTTTTGTCACCAAATCATCTATTAAAACACCAATATAAGCATCAGAACGCTTTAATATCAGTGGTGGCTCTTGTTTGATATATTTTACAGCATTGATGCCCGCAATCAGTCCTTGCGCTGCCGCTTCCTCATAGCCTGAACTGCCATTAAACTGTCCTGCGCTAAACAGTCCCTTAATATTTTTAAATTCTAAGCTGACTTTAAGCTGGGTTGCGTCAATACAGTCATATTCTATCGCATAGGCATTTCTTGTAATTTCACAGTGCTCTAAGCCTGATATGGTGCGATACATGGCAAGTTGCACATCTTCTGGCAGGGAGGACGACATACCTTGTATGTACATTTCGTCTGTGCCCTCGCCCTCTGGCTCTATAAAAATTTGATGTCTTTTTTTATCCGCAAAGCGCACTACTTTGTCCTCTATGGAAGGGCAATATCTGGGGCCTGTTCCCTCAATGACCCCAGAATACAGTGGGGAACGATGTAAATTTTGTTTGATAATCTCATGTGTTTGCTCATTGGTGTAGGTCAGCCAACACAACACCTGTTCCCTTTTAATATCATCTGCTGTATTTTCAAAGGAAAACGGCACAATATTTTCGTCTCCATACTGTTCTTGCATTTTGGAAAAATCAAGCGAATTTTTGTTCATACGTGCTGGCGTACCTGTTTTAAATCGATACAATTTTACGCCTAAATCCCGCAAGGATTGGCTAAGTTTTGTTGCTGCCATTAGGTGATTTGGTCCACATTCGGTAATCACATCACCATATAAGCAACGTGCTTTTAAATAGGTTCCTGTACAAAGTACCACTGCTTTACACTCATAAATGCTGTCGCCATGCGTTTTTACGCCCTTTATTACACCATCTTCTACTACAAAATCAATGACTTCATGCTGACAGATTTGTAAATTTTCTGTTTTTTCTAAGGTATGCTTCATTTCAGACTGATAGCGTACTTTGTCCGCCTGCGCCCGCAAAGAATACACTGCTGGTCCTTTTGCCGTATTGAGCATTTTTGTCTGTATATATGTTTTATCAATATTTTTGCCCATTTCTCCGCCTAAAGCGTCTATTTCTTTTACAATATGCCCCTTTGAACTGCCACCAATGCTAGGATTGCATGGCATCATCGCAATGCTATCTAAACTGATGGCAAAAAGGATTGTTTTCATACCCATGCGAGCGGCAGCAAGCGCTGCTTCACAGCCTGCATGACCACCCCCTACTACAATGACATCTACACGATTTGCAACGTACGACATTATTGTCACTTCCTTTTTATTTTAAAATTGTTGTATTTACAAAACATTTGTTCTATCTTATTATAAAAACAATAAATAGAACATATATTCTTATTATGAACTTCTTTTTACTTTCCAAGACAAAACTTTGTAAAGATTCTGTCAATGATTTCTTCGTCAACCGTGTCTCCTGTGATTTCTCCTAGTGCGCTGTTTGCCTCCTGTAAATCCATAGAAATAAAATCTTCTGGCATACGTGTTGTAATGGTCTGTAAGGCATTTTGCATTGCCTGTTTTGCTTGATACAGAGCATTTTTATGGCGTACATTGCCTAATAAACCATCTTCAGCAGAAATCATTTCACCCCCAAAAAACAAAGATTTTAAATGCTGTACAAATTCTTCCAAACCTTTGTTCGTTTTTACAGATACTGTAATGATTTTTGTGTTTTCTGCATACTGTTCTAATTGTTGTTCTGTCAGCTTTTGTTCTAAGTCCATTTTATTTAATAGAATAATTGTCTTTTTGTCCTTGACAAAAGATAAGATTTCTTGGTCTTCTTGTTCTAATGGGCGAGAGGCATCTAACAAAAGCAATATCAAATCTGCTTTTTGTGCGTACTCTTTTGACTTTTCTACGCCTATTTTTTCAACAACATCACTTGTTTGACGGATTCCAGCCGTATCTACAATTTTCATAGGAATCCCCTCAATATTAACATATTCTTCTACCGTATCCCTTGTAGTCCCTGCAACATCTGTGACAATTGCCCTTTCTTCCTCTAAAAACCAGTTTAAGAGGGAAGATTTTCCTACATTGGGCTTGCCGATAATAACGGTTTGTATGCCCTCTCTTATGATTTTGCCCTTGTCTGCATTTTTTAATAACTGCTCCATTTCCGCAAGAATTTCTTTTGTTTTTTGCTCCATTTCGCTGTAAGTGTCCTGCTCTATATCATGTTCAGGATAGTCAATTGCTGCTTCGATTGCCGCAATCATGTCTAGTAATTTGGAACGCATTGTACTTACTTTTTGGTGTAGGCTGCCCCCAAGCTGATTGACAGCAGATTGCCTTGCAATGTCTGTTTTGGACTGTATTAAGTCAATGACTGCTTCTGCCTGTGATAAGTCTATTCTGCCATTTAAAAAGCTCCTTTTTGTAAATTCTCCAGGCTCAGCTAGACGTGCGCCACTATTTAGTACCGTTTCTAATATTTTTTGTAGTACCACCATGCCACCATGACAGTTAATTTCTACAATGTCTTCTTTGGTATAGGTGTTTGGTGCTTTCATAACAGTTACTAACACTTCATCAATCACATTGTTTGTATTTTTGTCCATAATGTAGCCATAGGATATGGTGTGGCTTTTTTTATCTAATAAAGAAACATGATTTTTAGACTGAAATATGCTATCTGCTAGGGCAATGCTTTCGCTGCCGCTCATGCGCACAATGCCGATTGCGCCCGCACTGCCTGTTGAGATTGCCGCAATGGTATCGTCTAAATTTGCTGTTTTCATTGTTTTGTCACTCCTTTCTGCTCTATTCAAAAAAACCGATATATTGCTACATCGGTTTTTATCCTATCTATTTGTTTATTTTAATGTGATAACAACATTGCGATAAGGTTCTTCTCCCTCGCTGTATGTTGTCACATAACGGTCATTTTGTAGTGAGGAATGTATAATCCTTCTTTCGTAAGGATTCATAGGCTCTAAGACAACATTTCTTTTTGTCTGTTTTACCTTTTTTGCTAAGTTATATGCTAAACTTTCTAGGGTTTCTTTTCTTCTTTGACGGTAATTTTCCGTATCTAACAGAATACTGACATAGGGTGAACTGCCTTTATTGACAACCAAACTGACTAAATACTGCAAAGAATCTAACGTTTGTCCCCTTTTGCCAATTAAAACGCCCATTTCCTCACCACTTAGTTCAATGGCAAGTTGTCTTTCTTTTAATTTCGTTTCAATGGAAACAGACATACCCATTGCTTGAAATATCTCTTGTAAAAAAGTAACAGCAATTTTTTCTGGATTAAATTTTTTAACGACCTGTATCACAGCGTCTTTTGCACCAAACATACCTAAAAAACCTTTTGCGCCCTCATCAATTACTGTTACTTCTACTTCATCTCTGGAGGCGTGAAGTTCTTTTAGCGCTTCATTGAGTGCATCATTTACGGTTTTTCCACTTTTTGTTATTTTATCCATTCTGCTGCCCCTCTCTTTCAAATTTCTTTTTAAAATATTTCTTTAATAATAATTGTTGTACAATCGAAATAATATTACTAATCACCCAGTAAAGTCCCAAAGCAGCAGGTACACTAATTGTCATAACGCCCATCATAATAGGCATAACATAAAGCATAGTATTTGTCATAGAATTTGTCATAGCAGCTGCGGGGTCATTCGGGTCTGTTGTATTGTTTGTCAATTGCTGCATAATCTTAGATTGTCCCCAAGTTGTCGCAGCGGCAAGAATTGGCACAATAATGCCTGGAAAGGACAATCCTGGATTGCTAATCAGTGAAATGCCTAAAAACATTTCTATTTCATTTTTTTGCTCCAATAAGCTCGGTAAATTCTGTACATGCTCTCCCAATGTATTCATCACATATGTCCAGTCTGCCGCTTTAAAGCTGTCAATCAAGGCAAAGTTTTGTATCATATTTGCATCATAACCTGCTTTTGCAAAGCCTTCTAAGGCTTTTGTTAACATATCACTATTCCAAAACTCCATATATGGCTGAAATACCGCCGTTCTGACTGTCTCTGGCGCACTTGTTAATACATTTGTAATTTCTGTATAGTTTTGTGCAATGACATCAACATATAAATACGCTTGCTGAAAAATATAAAACAGTGCGTATAATATAGGCAGTTGTATCAGCAAAGGCAAACAGCCACCTAGCATACTGATTCCATTTTTTTTCTGAAATTCCTGCAATTCCAGAGCCATTTTTTGCTGGGAAAGCTGGTCTTTTTTATCTTTATATTTTGCTCTGATTTTGTTCATTTCTGGTTGTAACTGTTGTAACTTAAATGATGACTTTTGTTGTCTTATCATCAAAGGGAACAAGATAAATTTTACGATAATGGTAAACAAGATAATTGCAATTCCTAAACTGCCATTTGTTGTAATGCCATAGATAAAATGAAATAAAGCATTATAAATAACACCTAAAATATTTGCAATTGCACCAAAAATAAAATTAGGTTTCCTCAACGCCAGCGTAACGCCAGCATACATAAATGAATGAAACACCTTTTTTCCTCCTTATGAGAAGCAATATACCGAATTACACTTCGAAATAAAGTTTCTAATTTCAATTTTTATTGTTTTTTTCTGGAACAGGGTCATATCCACCCTCATGAAAAGGGTGACATTTTAATATGCGTCTAATAGATAAATACGTGCCTTTTAAAACACCAAAACGACTAATCGCAATATAAGCATATTCTGAGCAAGTAGGTCTAAAACGACAATGCGCCCCAATATAGGGAGAAATTGCCAACTGATAAAATTTTATAACCATTAAAAATAATTTTTGAAAACCATTCTTTATCATTTTGCTCATTGACAACATTCCTTTTGCGCTGTTTTTTGCAGTAATAAATTGTGTTTTTTTAATAAATGTTTTAAAGAATGGTCAATTTCTTTAAAAGAAGCACCATTTGCAAACACGCGAGCAATCACAACGATATCATAACCTCTTGCAATTTGTTCTTCTCTCAAACGATAACTTTCCCGTATCAACCGTGTAACACGAGAACGTACTACACTTTTACCTACTTTTTTACTAACAGAAATACCAATATGATTGGTTTGCTTGCCCGTTTT
>CAMXTM010000112.1 GCA_947246775.1 uncultured Clostridium sp.
GAGAACTAAACAAAAGCGACTGTAATACAGTATCAAGGCAAAAACATTAGAGTAGAAACAGACAAACAAAAAGCGGCTGTCAATGGGTATGGAGTAATCTTGAAAGACCCACCTACAATAAGAAATGGCTGTGTTTATGTCACAGCGGATTTTATGGAAGAAAATTTTGATACAAATATTGTGTGGAATGGAAAACAAAAACAAATTACATTAAGAACAGAGGCGATACAAAGACCAATTGTGTATAAAAATGAAGTAGTGTATCAAAGAGGAAATCGTTCTTATGATGTAGAAGTGCCTGTCATTATTGGATTAAATGATGGAAATTATGAAAAGAATTTAAACTATAAATTGTCATCTGATATTACAGATAAAATACATGATTTTATGACAGCGCATGAAAAAGATGTTGAGAAATCGAATTTAACAGCAAAATATACTGTACCTTATAGAAGTAAGGAAATGGTCAGCATTGTATTTTTTGCCGATGTGCAAAGTGATGAACAGTATAAGCAGGTGCAACAAACAATCAATATTGATTTACAGACACAAAAGATAATCAAGCTAAATGATTTGTTTCGTAAAAAAGATTATAAACAAAGATTAGCAAAAGAGATGTCTGTTTCAGTAAAAGAAATGCCTGAAGAAATAGAGGAACAATTTTATTTTGATAAAGATAGAGGGCTGGTTGTGTATTGGCAAGATAAGCAAGGACAACGACAGGAGTATGCAGTTTCCTTTTTGGAAATGAAAAAAATGCTCAAAGATAATTATCAGTTTTTGTTAGGACAGAATCAACCTTAATAAAAAAAGTGTTAAAAATGAATCATATATATACAAAAAAACAGTATTATTTTGCAAAATGGTGCAATTGTGTAATTTGTACTGTACAAAATAAAAAACCTAGCACTTTTTTACAGCTTTTCCATTGAAAAATACTAAAAAAAAAGGTATAATTCAATTATTAGCGGTATAACTATAACAACGAGGTAATTGTTTAGATAGGAACTACAATACAATGGTGCAATAAAAAAGGTTTTATAGTTATACTACTTTTATACAATCAAAGTTGGTATTTGGTAAAAGTAAGCTAGCAAAGTAATTATTTTTAAGGAGGAAAAAAATTTATGTCTAAAGTAATGAAAACTATGGACGGAAATGAAGCTGCGGCTTATGCATCTTATGCATTTACAGAAGTAGCTGGAATTTTCCCAATCACTCCATCTTCCCCAATGGCTGAAAAAACAGATGACTGGGCTGCAAATGGAAAGAAGAACCTTTTTGGTCAAACAGTAAAAGTAGTAGAAATGCAGTCCGAAGCAGGTGCAGCAGGAACAGTACATGGTTCTCTTGCCGCTGGAGCATTGACAACAACATATACAGCATCACAAGGTTTGTTGTTAATGATTCCTAATATGTATAAAATTGCTGGTGAATTGTTGCCAGGTGTATTCCACGTAAGCGCTCGTGCATTAACAGCACAAGCATTGTCTATATTTGGTGACCATTCTGACGTTATGGCTTGCCGTCAGACAGGTTTTGCTATGCTTGTTTCTAACAGCGTGCAAGAAGTTATGGATTTAGCATCTGTAGCGCATCTTTCTGCAATTAAAGGCAGAGTACCATTTTTACATTTCTTTGATGGTTTCAGAACAAGCCATGAAATTCAAAAAATAGAATGTATTGACTATGATGAATTAGCAAAAATATTGGACTGGGATGCTGTAAACACATTTAAGAGACATGCTTTAAATCCAGAACACCCTGTAACAAGAGGTACAGCACAAAATCCTGATATTTATTTCCAAACAAGAGAAGCTGCAAACAAATTCTATGATGCTTTACCAGCAGTAGTAGAGCAATATA
The DNA here is from genome assembly GCA_947246775.1 of uncultured Clostridium sp. GTDB lineage: Bacteria > Bacillota > Clostridia > Lachnospirales > Anaerotignaceae > Coprocola. The sequence continues at coordinate 1,867 of CAMXTM010000112.1, forward strand.
TGAAAGAAATCAGCAGAATTACAGGTAGAAACTATGATTTGTTTAACTACTATGGCGCAGCCGATGCTGACCGTGTAATTGTAGCAATGGGTTCTGCTTGTGAAGCAATCGAAGAAACAATCGATTATTTAACAGCAAAAGGCGAAAAAGTTGGTTTAGTAAAAGTACATCTTTTCAGACCATTTGTAGCTGAAAAATTGTTAGCAGCGATTCCAAAAACAGCAAAGAAAATCGCAGTTTTGGATAGAACAAAAGAACCAGGTTCCTTAGGAGAGCCATTATATCAAGATGTTTGTACAGCAGTATATGAAGCAGGCGGCGAAGCACCTGTTGTTGTAGCTGGACGTTATGGCTTAGCTTCTAAAGATACAACACCTGCACAATTTATAGCAATTTATGAAAACTTGAAATTAGATAATCCAAAAAATCACTTTACAGTAGGTATCGTAGACGACGTAACAAATCTTTCACTTGAAGTAGGAGAAGAAGTTGATGTTACAGGAAACGATGGTACAATTAGCTGTAAATTCTGGGGATTAGGCGCTGATGGTACAGTAGGAGCAAATAAAAACTCTATTAAAATCATTGGTGACCATACAGATATGTATGCACAAGCTTACTTTAGCTATGACTCCAAAAAATCCGGTGGTATTACACAATCCCACTTACGTTTTGGTAAAAAACCAATTCGTTCCACATATCTTGTAAAAACAGCAAACTTTGTAGCTTGCCATAAACAAGAATATGTGCATTTGTATGATATGGTTTCTGACTTGTTACCAGGTGGTACCTTCTTGTTAAATACAATTTGGACACCTGAAGAATTGGACAAACAGTTACCAGCAAGCATTAAAAAACAATTAGCAGAAAAGAAAATTAATTTCTATACAATCAATGGTACAGATATTGCAAAAGAAATCGGCTTAGGAAATAGAATTAATACAGTATTGCAGGCAGCTTTCTTTAAATTAGCAAATATCATTCCTATTGAAAAAGCAGTAGAATATATGAAAGCAGCGATTACAAAATCTTACGGCAAAAAAGGCGATACTATATTAAATATGAACTATGCCGCTGTAGATAAAGGTGTAGATGGCGCTGTTAAGATTGATGTTCCTGCTGAATGGGCAAATGCTGTTGATGCAGAAGCAAAAACAGAAAGACCAAAAACAGAATTTGTTAAAAATATTGTAGACCCTATGAATGCACAAGAGGGCGATAAATTACCAGTTAGTGCATTTAATGGCATTGAAGATGGTACATTCCCATGTGGTACAGCAGCATATGAAAAACGTGGTGTTGCAGTAGACGTACCAGAATGGCAACCAGATAAATGTATCCAATGTAATCAATGTTCTTATGTATGTCCTCATGCTTCTATCCGTCCATTCTTGTTGACAGAAGAAGAAGTAGCAGCTGCACCAGAAGCATTTACAGCAGTAGCTCCAAAAGGCTTGAAAGGCGCAGAAGGATTGAAATTTAGAATGCAAGTATCTGTACTTGACTGCTTGGGCTGCGGAAGCTGTGCTGAAGTATGTCCTGCACCAGGTAAAGCATTAGTTATGAAATCACTTGCAACACAAGAAGCAGAAATTGATAACTGGGATTATGCAATAGATAAAGTTGCACCAAAAGCAAATCTTGCAAACAAAGGTACTGTAAAAGGTAGCCAATTTGAGCAACCATTGCTTGAGTTCTCTGGCGCTTGTGCAGGCTGTGGTGAAACACCATATGCAAAATTAGTAACACAATTATTTGGTGATAGAATGTATATTGCGAATGCAACAGGCTGTTCTTCTATCTGGGGCGGTTCTGCACCATCTATGCCATATACAGTAAATAAAGATGGTAGAGGTCCAGCATGGGCAAACTCCTTATTTGAAGACAATGCGGAATTTGGACTTGGTATGTTCTCAGCTGTAAAACAAATGAGAAGTGGCTTAAAAGACAAATTAGAAGCATTAAAAGGCATTGACGCATCTGTAGCAGGTGTTGTTGATAAATGGGTAGAAACAATGGAAGATGGAGAAAACTCCAGAGCAGCATCTGACGCAGTAGTAGAAGCATTAACAAACTATGCTGGCAGTGATGCAGAAGCAAAAAATATTGTTTCTTATGTATTAGAAAATAAAGACCAACTTGCTAAAAAATCACAATGGATATTTGGTGGTGACGGTTGGGCTTACGACATCGGTTATGGCGGACTTGACCACGTATTAGCATCTGGCGAAGATGTAAACGTATTGGTATTTGATACAGAAGTTTACTCCAACACAGGTGGACAATCTTCTAAAGCTACACCAACTGGAGCAGTAGCACAGTTTGCAGCATCTGGTAAGAGAGTAAAGAAAAAAGACCTTGGTATGATGGCAATGAGCTATGGCTATGTATACGTTGCACAGGTTGCAATGGGTGCAGATAAAAACCAACTTGTAAAAGCATTGGTAGAAGCTGAAAAATATCATGGACCATCTTTGATTATTGCATATGCTCCATGTATCAACCATGGATTAAAAGGTGGTATGTCAGGCGCACAAAGCGAAATCAAACGTGCAGTAGATGCAGGTTACTGGCATATGTATAGATTTAACCCTGAATTAAAAGCAGAGGGCAAAAATCCATTTATATTAGATTCTAAAGAGCCAACAGCAAGCTTTAGAGATTTCTTGTTAAGCGAAGTACGTTATAGTGCATTGCAAAGAACATTCCCAGAAATTGCTGAGGAATTGTTCCAGAAATGTGAAGAAGATGCAAAAGCTAGACTGGAATCTTATCAAAAAAGAGCAGAAGGCAAATAAAAAAATATAGATAACAAAAAAGGTGCAGGCGAAAGCCTGTACTTTTTTTATGCAAAAAATGGATATAAAACAGTGCAAATTTTGTTAAAAAATGTAATATTTTCATCAATATGACATTTTAAGCAGAATGTACTTGTATGACAACATATGCATTATTTACCAAAAAAGATAGCAAAATACTATTGTTTCTGTTTATTTTGAATAAGTATTAATAAAAGGGGACAATTTAGTGATTATATTCAAAAAATGCACTGATTCTGCATATATATAATAAGATAAAGTAAAAAAAGGTGTAAAAAACTGTAATTTTAAAAGGGAATATTTTGTAATAAATGCAATAAAAACTACTACTTTTAAAAAATAATATCTATCAATTTGACAGACAACAAAAAGTGATTTGAACAATTTTAAAAAAAAATTTAAAAAAATGCAAAAAAATACTATACTATTTTTCGATTTTATAGTAAAATGTGTATAGGAGAGAGATAAGAGGTGTTGACAATGTGACGATAAGAAAAAATATAAAAAAGAAAAATGGAAAAAACTGAAAACTGTTTATTGTCTTAACGAGTGAAAGAGAGTGAAAGGAATGTGATTCAAATGAAAAATCAGAAGGCGGATATGTTCGTTATAGGTTTAGCTCTATTTTCAATGTTCTTTGGAGCTGGTAATATTATTTTCCCCCCATTTTTAGGTATGGAATCAGGTGCTTCTTGGGGGTTAGGATTTGTTAGTTATTACATAGCAGATATTGGATTAGCATTAGTTGCGATATTTGCTATGCTTAGAGCAAATACAGATTTTGCAGGTATGATGAGTCATATTGGTAGAATACCTGCGGTTATTTTATCTTGTGCTACTGTTCTTTGTATTGGACCTGGTATTGCGATTCCAAGAACTGCAGCAACAACATATGAAATGGGTGTAATGCCAATATTTGGTTTAGAAGCAGGAAATGTAGCAGTAACAGCAATTACAAGCGTTGTATTCTTTGCTATTACGATTGTGCTTTCATTAAATGAGTCTTCTGTTTTGGATATTATCGGTAAATTTTTAACACCAGTATTGTTTATTGGTTTGTTAATTATGATTATCAAGGGCTTTATTTCCCCAATCGCCCCTATTTCCGATACAACACAGCTTGAGTCCGTAGTACAGACGGGTGTTCTTTCAGGCTATCAAACATTGGACGTTTTAGCGGCATTATGTTTTGGTGTTATTATATTAAAAACAGTAAAAGATAAAGGATATACTTCTATAGGAGAAAAGAATTTAGTAACAGGTGGCGCTGCGATTGTTGCCGGTATTGGTCTTTTAATTATTTATGGTGGTTTAACTTATTTGGGTGCAACAATGTCTACATTGCATACAGGTGATGAAATCACAAGAGCAAACCTCATTGTAGAAATCGTACAATCATTATTGGGTCAAGGTGGCGTTATATTCTTAGGTGTAGTAGTTTCCTTTGCCTGTCTTACAACATCGGTTGGTTTAGCATCTTCTTGTGGTTCTTTCTTTGAAGAATTAACAAAAGGAAAAGTAAGTTATAAACAAGTTGTAATTATTACTTGCGTTGTAAGTGCTGTATTAGCAAATGTAGGATTGGATACTATCGTTTCTATCTCTGCTCCTATTTTGGACTTAGTTTACCCAGCAGCATTGGCAGTTATCGTACTTGCTTTGTTTGCAAATAATATTAAAAATGACAATATTTATAAAGCAGCAGCGTTGGGTGCATTTGTAATGAGCGTATTAACAACAGCATCTAACTATGGTGTAACAGCTTGTGATTTTGTAAAATCATTACCATTTGCAACATATGGCTTTAACTGGCTTGTACCAACTATTATTTGTGGTATTATTGGTGCTTTTATCAAAAGCAAAGGAACAGCAGCAGTAGCTGATGCAGATGAAGAAGATTTAGTAGAAGACTAAAAAAAAGAGGAACTTCCCTAATCCTCAAAAAATATATTTCTTTCTTAAACATTTCTTAT
>CAMXTM010000113.1 GCA_947246775.1 uncultured Clostridium sp.
AGTAAAGGAGGCTTTTGGTATGTCTTGGGATTTAGAAAAAAAGAAAATCACACTCGACCAACAAGTTGGCAAAGAATCTTCTCAAATATTACTAGAGGGCGATGTGATTGTACCAGACAGCAAACCAGATATAGAAAAAATATTGCGCTGTAGTGGCGTTGTACAGCTACAAGAGGCAAAGGGAAACGAAGATAGAGTTAATTTTTCAGGAGAATTGTTGCTCTCTATTCTATATCAAGGCAAAAAAAGCATAAAACCCATTAGTGGTATGGAAACATCGCTGCCCATTGAGGATATTATACATATTGATGGTATAGACCAAAATGCAGATATTACACTTTCTGCTGTACTCAATCATTTAGACTGCAAATTGTTAAATGATAGAAAAATCAATATCAAAGCAGTCATTACAGTGACCGCTGAAGCAACTACTTCCTACACAGGCGAAATGATAGAAGCAATCAATGATATGGCAGAATTACAAATCAAAAAGGGTACTATGAGCATTAACAATACAGTAGAAAATAAAAAAGATAGGTTTATCGTCAAAGAAGAGTTAACAATTCCAAACAACAAGCCTAATATTGGAGAAATTTTACAAACAAGCGTTTCTATTGTAGACAAAGACATTCGAGCTATGGACGGCAGGGTATTAGTACGAGGAAATTTAAAAATTACTACACTTTACATAGGAGATACTGACGACAGCATACTAGAAGTAGTAGAGCATGAAATTCCTTTTAGCGGATACATTGACGGCAGTGATATTACAAGCAAAATGCTTGTTAATGCTGATTTACAAATTGAAAACAAAGAAATACAACCTATGTCAGACGAAGATGGCGAAGACCGCATATTAAACACAGAAATTACCATTGGAACTACAATGAAAGTAACAGACAGTGAAGAAATGGAATTGATAGAAGATGCCTATTATCCTGGAAAACCTCTTGCCATACAAAGAGAAACCATACGCTACCCTAATATTATAGGCACAAGCAAAAGTCAATTTGCTGTAAAGGACACCCTTGTATTAGAAGACAGTGCTACACCGATTATGCAAATAGAAACCGTTTGGGCAAATGTAACGATTGATGAAGTTATACCAATGCAAGACAAAATAGAAGTACAAGGCGTTGTAGCATTTGAGGTACTTTACATAGGAGAAAGCGACACCTCACCTATTGCTGTCATTACACAGAGTGTACCTTTTTCACAAGAATTAGAGGTAAAAGGAAATCACAACGATTCTGACATACACATTACAGCTTCTATAGAAAACGTAAGTGCTAATATGCTTTCCAGCAATGAAATTGAAGTACGTGCTACGCTCAACATGGACGCTATGATAACAGAAGAAAAAGAGGGCGAAATCATTACAGAAATTGATTTTGATGAATCAGACGAAATACAAGACCGCTCTTTTGCCAGTGCTGTTATTTATGTTGTACAAAGAGATGACAGCCTTTGGAGCATTGCTAAGCAATACAACACCACTATAGACGACATTGTCATGCTAAACGACATTGAAAACCCAGAAATGATTTACTCAGGGCAAAAGCTACTAATACTAAAAAAAGTCCCAGCTTAATAATAAAGACCTTGAGGGCGTTGCCCTCAAACTCCCATTTCTTTTCTTGAAAGAAAAGAAACAAAAGAACTTTAACAGAGAGGGCAGCTCCGCTGCCCTCTCTAATTTTTTAAAAAAGATTATCATAATCAATATGCTCCATAATATATTCTACATTACAGTGCAAAATATTACAAAGTTTATCAATTGTATTTACTTCAATATTTCTATTATGGCGCAATCTATCTAATTGAGAAGGATTCACTCGATGTTTTGTATAAAGGTCGTACTGTGTAATGCCTTTTTCTTTCATGGTTATCCATAAACGGTCATATTTTATCATATTTATCCCTACCTTTTTAAAATAACGCTTGCATTTTATCCATTATCCTTGTAAAATTAACTTAAAAATAGAGTTCGTATACGAACTCTTTATTATACGAACTCTATTGATTGCACAAATTATATAAAAAATAAATTGCATTTTGAAAGGAGAAGCAGCGCATGAAAAGTATTTTGGAAATGTTTGCAAATGATGAGCTAGAAATTAGCTCAAGATATTATGAATATAGCAAAGAATTTCGACAAAAAGAGAATGAAATGGAAAAAATCAGGGACAAAATACTAGACAAGCTAGATGAGGAGGGAAAAACTTTACTTGACGAATATGAAAACGCAAATGCTGATTTACAAGGTATTACAAAAACAATTGAGTTTATATATGGCTATCAAATAGGCTCTTTGATGATGATTGATGTGTACTCTGTTTTAGATTCTCCAGCGCTTAATGAACGATACTAGAATAGTCTAATAAAGTTTAAAAAAAGGCTGACCCCTACCAAAATGTGAGGTCAGCTATATTTTTGTTTGCAAAAACGATAGTTTTTGCTGAAAAGTTTAGGCTCAAGCCCTTTTTAAAGGGCGCTGAACGTCCAGTGGACGTTCGCTTAGCGCCGACCGAAGCGGAGCGTAGACCAACGCCCTCAAGGTCTTTTTTAAACCGCTACGTCAACGTGCTGTACTGTGCCAGAGCCACCGCTTTCTTTTAAATAGAAACCAGTTCTTCTAACCTGTCCATTTACGTCTCCTGTTTCATTATTTTGCAAAGTAAAATCAGTAGAAACGCTGCCTAAATAGATTGCGCCTACATCAGCGTCAGCCAAGCCGACTAATTTTGTATTGCCAGAATCATCTTGTGTCCAAATTTTTAATTTGTCAAAAATAGGGTCATTTTCATCAATCCAGCCATTGCCGTCTGCGTCATATTCCGCAAGCTCTGCAAAACCATTACCCGTTTTTGCTCCAAAAAGTTCATTGCCATCATCAATAATGCCATTGCCATTTTTGTCATAGGCAAGATAGCCACTACCCTTTTGCAAACGAGAAATGCTTTCTTTGTTTCCATCACCATCAATGTCAAACAAGAATTTTTGGTCTGACAGGTCTGCGCTATTTCCCTCTAAATTGATTACAAGTGGGTCTGTAAATACAACATCTTCTTGCCACTCTGCATCAAATTTTGCTTGGAATCCTCTTGACATTTCCACATCAATATTAAAATTGATTTCTCTACCATCTTCTGTTTTTGCTATGCCCACTGTAGAAAATGTGGTATGTTCTACCTCAGCAAAAAAGCTAGATGTTTTTACATTTCTGACCCATTTTCCTGGCGCAGCAGATTTTGTTGTCAATGCAGCTACATTGTCAAACTTGCTATCGCTGCCATTGTCAAAAATTTCAAACAAACTCATTGGTTTTTTGCTAGTAATGCTTTTTGCCATTTTATCCAATGCTTTCAGCATTTTTTCTACCAGTTTCATTTTTACTGTCCACTCATCTTCATAAGAGGACTCTGTTTTTTGTGTATTTGCACTTTCTGCCATGCCTGCTTGCTGCTCTATCATGTCTTTTACCATATCAGACATCGTAGGCTTTTTGGCACTTTCTGTGCCTTTATTATTTGCCATGACATATTGTACTTTTTCTTCTCTTGTTTCTTGTCGTATCGCAGTATAGGTTCTATCCGACTGCATTGCTACTGAACTAGATGTAATTTTCATATTTTACTTCTCCCCTTTCCTCACTTTTTGTAAAAAATAGTTCTATATAAAACACTATTGCTATATTATTCATTAAAACAACAGTCTTTATTATATTATCGTCTTTTTTACAAAAGAAATAAGCCAAATATTGGCTAAAATCTCTTGATTGTTTTAAAAGGGTACCATCGCAATATCACTTTTCCTTTTAGCTCACTTTCTGAAACAATGCCCATTTTACGACTATCATAACTATATTTTCTATTATCTCCCAGCACAAAGAGTCCACCCTTTGGAATGGTCAGTGAAACTTCTCCCTCTGTAACATCGGTAATATATTCTTCTGAAATTTGTTCCTCATTGCGATAGACAACGCCATCTTTAATTTCTATTTTATCTCCAGCCATGCCAATCACTCTTTTGATAACATCTCTTTCACCATCTACATCTATCATATGAAACACCACTACATCACCGATAGTATATTTTCCTGTCATGGTAAGCAAGCGTGATGTCACAACCTTATCACCATCTAAAAAGGTTGGTGACATTGACTCACCTTCTATCGTAACCGGCCATGCAAAAAAATAAAGTATCAAAACAATTACAAAAGCATATAGTATTGTTTTGAGCCAATCCTTTACTACTTCCAATTTTATCCCCTCGTTTTATCAAAATCTAAATTCCCGCTACAGAAATACGTTTTACCATAAGCATAGGCGAACCCATTGTACCATTTGCGCGTGGCATAATAAATTTTAAATCGTTTCCTACTTCTTCAATCGACTTTAACAGCGTATAAAAATTGCCGCCTATGGTAATCTGTTCAACTGGACGCACAATCTGTCCTCTTTCCAGCAAAAAGCCCTCAGCCGAAAGCGAAAAGTCTCCCGAAACCGCATTTGCTCCTGCATGAAGTCCTGAAATATCTGTAATCAAAAGCCCTTCTCCCAGTTGTGCCATTAAGGTTCTAGGCGTTTTTCCGCCAGCTTGTATATACAAATTGGTACATTTTGTTTTGACTGTACTCTTATAACCATCTTTAAAGCCATTACCTGTAGAACTTGTGCCATCTTTTGCTGCTGATTTTAAATTATACAAAAAAGATTCTAACCTACCATTTTCAATCAAGGTTTTGTTTTTGACAGCAACGCCCTCATGGTCAAATGGCATAGAGGCAGGCGCATTTTCTAAAAGTCCATCATCTTTTAAAGTCACCTTAGAGGAAGCTATTTTTTCTTTTAATTTTCCGCCTAAAAGAGAAAAGCCCTTTTGTACATTTTCGCCATAAAATACGACTGCAAATACGGAAAGCAATTCTGCTGCTACATGATTTTCCAACAGTACCCGATATTCTCCAGATTTTACGCTATATGCTCCCAAATGACTGACTGCTTTTTCTCCTGCTTTTCTGCCAATTTCCTGCGGTTGAAAGGTCGCCCAGTTGTTGCTGAGCCAATCCTCTGACGCTGTTTTCACATCACCATTTTGTTGTGCAATCGTAGAAATATTTGCAAAAATGCCATTTTTTCTATGGCACAAGTTTAGCCCTTTGCTGTTGCATAAGGCAATGGTTTTATCTGTTGTTTGCAAAGTGCAGTAATCAATAGAAACCTGTTCATATTGTTGTAGTGCGCCTTGTTCCATTTTTTTAGCAGCTTCTACTTTTTGTGCAGGAGAAAGCGCTTTGAGTTCTTCCTTGTAGCTGTTAATTTGGGGGTAGCATGAGCTGCCCGCAAATATCACTTCGCTTTCTGTTTCCTGCATGACTTCTGCATTTTCTTTTGCCTGTGCAATCAAATAGGCTATGGTTTCCTGCTCCATTGTGGTGGCATAGGCATAGCCCATATTGCCTTGATAAATGCCTCTAAAACAAATGCCAATTGTGTCACTGGTTTCATACTGGGAAATTTCTCCCTCTAATACCAAAACTTCAAAATTCTCTGTTTGCTCAAAATATACTTCGCAATCCTCAAAGCCCTCTGCAAGTGCATTTTCCATTAACTGTTTTTGAAATTGTTGTCTTTCCAATTTTTATCCCCTGCCCCCTACTGTAATCTCGCTTACTCGAATCATAGGCTGTCCCACATTAGTTGGAATCGAGCCACTAATACTACCACACATTCCTTGCGCACTTTTTAAGTTATTGCCTACTTTATCAATTCGCATGAGGATTTCATCACCTTTTCCGATTAGAGTTGCACCTCTTACTGCTTCCGCTATCTTTCCATTTCGTATCATATAGCCCTCTAGTACCGCAAAATTAAACACGCCTGTTGCTGGGTCAACACTACCACCGCCCATACGTTTGGCATACAAGCCATACTCTGTATCGGCAATAATATCTGCTGGTTTGGTTGTTCCAGCGGCAATATAAGTATTTGTCATGCGGGAAGTGGGCGCAAATTTATAGCTTTCTCGCCTTGCCGAACCAGTAGATGCCATACCCATTTTTTGACCATTGAGCCTATCTACCAAGTAAGATTTTAAGATGCCATTTTCAATCAAAACATTTTTTCTAGTAGGCGTTCCCTCATCGTCAATATTTGCTGTTCCCCAAGCATTTGGTATTGTGCCATCATCAACTGCTGTTACAATATTCGAAGCTATTTTTTGCCCTAATTTTCCTGCAAACACAGACGCATTTCTTGCAACAGCGGTTGCCTCCAAGCCATGTCCGCAAGCCTCATGAAATATCACACCGCCAAAACCATTTTCAATTACAACGGTCATTTTTTTACTTGGGCAAATATCTGCCTTTAACATGGTGACTGCCATGCGGGAAGCATTCCTTGCAACCTGTTCCATATCTATTTTTTCAAATAGCTCAAAGCCCATTGACGCCCCAGGACCAAAATAACCACTTTGTTTTTCTGTCTGGGAAGACGCAATAGACTCTACCATCATACGGCTACGCACTCTTTTGTCTTCTGCCCATATTCCTAAACTATTTGATATTAAAACATCTTGTGTAATATCTTGATAGCTCAATCTAGTC
>CAMXTM010000114.1 GCA_947246775.1 uncultured Clostridium sp.
ACTAGAGAGGTGACAAAATGACTTTTACAGAATTTTTACCAATTTTATCAACTGGAATTTTTATATTAAATGTTGTATTTGCAGGACTTGTTGTATTCTTTGAACGGCGTAACCCTGCTAGTAGCTGGGCATGGCTTCTTGTATTACTTTTTATTCCCTTTTTTGGATTTATTATATACATGGTATTTGGCAGAAACAGCAAAAGAGAAAAAATGTTTATACAAAAAGAAAAATATGATACAGAAGTATATTATCGTTATTTATTATTTAATGACAATTCCCTTGATATGCTTCGCTCTCAAAAAAAAATAATTGAGAACAAAAGCCAATACATTGTACGAGAAAATTTAGATGACCTAATCTCTCTCCTTGTTAATGCTGGCAGTTGGGTTACTACTAACAATACCTTAACCCATTTTATAGATGGTAACAGCAAATTTAATGCACTAATAGAAGATATTCGTCATGCAAAAAAGTTTATACACATGGAATATTATATCTTAAGAGGAGATGATTTAGGTAAAAAAATAGTACATGAATTAGCGCTCAAAGCAAAAGAGGGTGTAGAAGTTCGTTTACTTTATGATGGTATGGGTTGCAGCAGCCTTCCTCGTAAGTTTTTTCAAGAACTAGAACAAAATGGCGGATATGCAATTGCTTTTTTACCTCGCTTTCTCATTCGCTTAAACTATCGTGACCACAGAAAACTTTGTATTATAGATGGTGAAATTGGTTACATCGGCGGTTTTAACATAGGCAACGAATATTTAGGCATTGTCAAACGATATGGTGAATGGCGTGACACTCACCTTAGAATACAAGGTGATGCAGTAGACCAATTACAAATTCGTTTTATGATGGACTGGAATTTTACTACTGCTTATGCTCCTATTTCTCTCAAAAAATTATATTTTCCTGACAGAGAGCAAATAGATGGCATCAAAATGCAAATTATATCAAGCGGTCCTGACACTGTTTGGAAAAATATATGGAATGGTTATTTTAAAATGATGAATGAGGCAGAAAAACACATCTATATTGAAACACCTTATTTTGTTCCTGATGATGGTATACTGGAATCCTTGCGTGTTGCAGCACTTTCTGGTATTGATGTTCGCATTATCATTCCTGGTAATCCAGACCACTTTTTTGTCTATTGGGCAAGTATGTCCTATCTAGGCGAACTTTTAGAAGCTGGTGTACGCTGCTATCAATATGAAAAAGGATTTATTCATACAAAAGCTGTATTTATTGACAGTGAAGTTTGCTCTATTGGTACTGCTAATATGGATATTCGCAGTTTTGACTTAAATTTTGAAATCAATGCTTTTTTATATGACAAACAAACTACAACCTTACTAGAACAAGACTTTTTAAATGATTTAAATAACTGTGTAGAAATCACAAAAGAATGGTACATCAAACGAAAATGGTGGTTCAGAGTCAAAGAATCTGTTTCTCGTCTGATTTCTCCCATGTTATAATATGGAAAAGAAAAAAGGAGAAAAAAATTATGGATAAAAGCTATACTGAACAACAACAAATTAGTTATTTTGAAGTAGACAGTAATTTATATATTACTCCCTCTGCACTCGCATTTCATTTACAAGATACAGCAATCCGTCATTCAGCAAGTTTAGGCTACACATTAGATTACATGGCTCAGCACCACAGGGGTTGGGCTGTTGTCAACTGGCATATTATTATAGACCATATGCCAAAATGTGGTGAAACGATTACAATCAAAACTTGGAGCAGCAAATGCCGTCGTATGCAAGCAGAACGCTCTTATATACTATATGACCAGTTTAACAATATTGCTGCTCATATTGCTTCCCGATGGATATTTATGGACTTAGAAGAAAGAAAACCAACTGCTATTGGTGCTGAAATGGAAGAAAAATATGGCAATACAGAAATTACTGCAATAGAAAATGAAAAATATAAAATGCCAAAATTACAAAAAGATGATGCTATTATACAAAGAACATTTATTGTCACTCGCAGAGATACAGACAATAATGGTCATACCAATAATGTAAAATATATTGAGTGGGCAATTGACGACATACCAGATGAAATTTATAACAATATGACCATTTCAGATATTCGTGTTGTTTATCGCAAAGAATGTTATAAAGGTGATGCAGTTACGTCAAAATGCTGTGTACACACACTGGAAAATGGTATAAAAGAAGTTATTTCTTTTTTTGAAGATGGAGCTGGTAAAGGTACTGTATTTGCAGAAGTGGTAACACAGTGGAAATAGTATGTTGTGGTGCAAAGGAAAGCAAAAGCTGTGAGGGCAAATACAGTATCCAGATACATTTTGCTATAAAAATATTTGCTGTTAAATAAGAAATTGCTGTACAACAATCACATAATACAAATAAAAACAATCCAATCACATACATTTTACTACACTTTTGACACAGTGCTACTACAATATGAGACAAAAAAACACTGCTATAAAAAACTGCAACAACATATAAAGGCAAAAAACTGAATAAAATACCAAAGGGCAGCAGCAACATCATACATTGTTGCTGCCTTTTTTCATATTCCAAAAAAGGTAACATTTGACACAAATAAAGTATATGAACTATTGTAAAAAACGCAACTCCTAAGCTATAAAATGATGTGAACAATAATAGATAATCACAAAATATGGTATAGCACAATGTCATCTTTTTTATATTATTTGCTGCAAAAAATAATAACATCATTGCCAAAAATTTAAAATGACTACTCGTAATTCCCTTTATACGATATATATTAAAGTCCATTCCTACAAATAGTATAAAACAAACTACAATACAAAAAAATAAGTATTTTTTATTCAAAATTATCACCTCAATAAAACAATACCCAAAAAATATTGTTTCATACTGGATAACATTTTTTAAAAAATACTTTTTGCAAATAAATATAAAACAAAGCAGTTTCACAACCAATTTTTAAATAAAAATTGATTGTGAAATACTTTTATATAATTTACTTTTCATTACTATCAGAATATAATGTAAATCTATCCCTGCCCTTATTTTTAGAAACATACAATGCAGTATCTGCTTTTTCTAATAACATTTGATAATCTGAAGCATCATTAGGATATAATGCTGCACCTACACTTCCTGTAATATTCCAAGTAGTTTCCCCTCTTTGATATTGCTCACGGAATACTTCCAGCAAGCCTTGTAATTTTTTAGTTAAAATTTTTTCAGAAGAAACGTTTTTCATAAATACAACAAATTCATCGCCACCATATCTTGCAATAACATCTTCTGATTCTCTAAAGAAATTACGAAGTCTTTTTGCAACAGTCAGCAACACATCATCACCTATAGCATGACCTAAGGTATCATTGACTTTCTTAAAATAATCTACATCTATAAATATGAGTGCGCCCGGAATTTGCTCCTCTAATACTGCCAATACTTTTTCTCTAAAAATAGCCCTGTTATACAATCCTGTGAGAGGGTCTCTCCTTGCTCTTTCTCTCCATGTTGTAGCTTCACTCTGCATCTGTCGCAATGCATTGATATTAACCAATGTTCCTACTATTCTCAAACATCTATTTTTATTTTCGTCCCATAGTGGATTACAATGTATTTCAAACCACTCATAAGAACCATTTGTTGTCAAAAGACGAAGTTGCGCTTTTATACTAATACTATCTAATAAACATTGTTTATAAATATTTTTTAATATATTCATATCTCCTTGAAATACAACATTCGATTTTAACAACCATTTTTGAAAATCATCATAGCACAAATTCATACCAATTTGATTTTTAATTGCTTCTGAAAATACAATTTTATCACTTTCTACGTGATACTGAAAAGGAATACTTGTATAATATTGCTCATCTACTTCCTCAATAAATTCAAAATTATCACTATTATTATCATATACTAATATTCTATGATTAGAACCAGCAATATTTTTATGATACTTTTCTTTAAATTCTTCCAATTGTAATCTTATTTCGATATAGCTCGTAATATCTATCATAACAAATAAATATACTGGTTTTCCATCTTCTTCTATACTAAATTGATTTCCTTCCAAATGAATCCACATGATTTCTTCTCTTGCATCAAGCATCCTTAATTCCATTTTAAAGCGATTATGCTGTTGCACAATTCTATCAAATTCTTTTTGCGCTATTTTTCTATCTAAACTATAAATGCTAGAAAAAAATCCTGCTCCCTCTTTTTTTCCAAACATTTCATAAAAATAATCATTTGTTTCTAATATTGTTAATCTATCATCTAAATGTATTTTCGCTACTCCGCCTGGCAAACTATTAAACGTGTTTTGTTGTTCTATTTCCAAACGTTTTTTTTCAGAAGTATCCATCAATATACCATAGTACACTGGATAACCTGATTGTTCACCTATACACATCGCTTGCAACTGAAACCAATGTACCATACCATTTTCCATTCTCTTTGGTGCTTCCCACCAAAAAGGTTCTCGTCTTTTTCCCTTATCTATAGCGGACTGAATATATTTTTTTCTCTCTTTTTCTTCTAGCCAAGGCAATACTTTTCCCTTTAATTCAAAATATTCATCATGATTCATACATATAACTTCAAAATATTGAGGGCTGCCTTCTAGCAAGTAAATGTCATCTTCTGTTACCATATATTTTCCGCTTGCGCCTCTCATACTAGAATGTGTAAACTCTAACTGTTCTTGCTGTTCTTTCTCTTTATCTTTACTTTCTGTAATATCCCTAACCAATATAATACTTAATATATCTTTGCTATATGTACTTTCTAGCAAAAAACAGCCACAAGAAAGCCATTTTTTTTCTTTCTCAAAATACAAGTCTAATAATATCTTTTTTTCACCATTCTGAAAAGAATTTAAAAAATTTTCTATTGAAAAGGTAGAACGCCAAATTTCTCTTTGTTCTTCTTTTAACTTTTGTTCTATAACATCAAATAAATTTTGCAATTCCCCTCTTTCTGGCAAGTCAAATATCTCACTATTATGAAATACATTATATTCTCCTCTATTTAAGTCACTTACTACTGTCATTTCATATACCTGAGATAGTGAATGGGATAGAAAAGTCTTTGTAATTTCAAATTCTTTTTCTTCTGTTGTTCCAATATGTGGTGATATCGTTACTACAAAAGCCTTTGTTGTTCCTTGCCATAAAATACTCATAGCACAAATGTCAACTACTGTATTTGTTTTTTCATCATATCCCACTGTTTTATTATATTCCATATCTTCTATGGTTTTTACAGGACAATTCTCACATTGTCCTTTCCAAAGTCCACGACAAACCATATCATTTGTCAATTCACTATTCATTTCTTTTGCCTTTTTATTGACATATAATATTTTATGGTCTTCTTGTCTAACTACTATAATAGATGTATCCCCCAAAACATCTAATAGCTCTTCTACATTCATAACTGTTTTCATAATGCTATAAACCTCCTTCCTTTTGATAAAACCCTTTTCCTACTTTACCAAAATTACATTCCTTTTTATATCGGGAAGTTTCTTGCTTATTTAGGCAACGAAAACACCTTTTTTGCTCCCCTCAAAAAAGATGTAAGGACACTATAAAATAGCTTTTTTATAATTTATCTATTTATAAGTATTTTAAAAATATTTTACTCAACACCTAGAATTATACCACATTTTTACTCATATTTTTATAAAATATTTTTTAAAATCTCTTTTTACTCATATTTTAATTGATTTTGTTAAAAAATTTTATACATTTTTTATTCTTTTTGCTATTATAGCATAGCTAAAAGACTTGATTCAATGTTAATGTTACAATTTCCTATACTTTTTATTTACTGAAACAAAATACAAAAAAGCAGACAAATATTATATCTCTACAACATTTGTCTGCTTTCCACTGTTTTTACAGTTCTAGCAAATCATCAACTGCATCTTCTACAATATCTTCGGCTTTTCTTGCCATGTGTCTGCCTTTTTTCATCATTTTACTGCCTTTTCTTTTTATAGATTGATAATTTTTTTGGTCTTGCAGCAAACAACCAAGTCCAAACGCTGTCACCAATCCTCCTGTTACAATACCCATTGTAAAACCTTTCACTGGATATCCACTCCTTTACAGCAGTATTGTTTTTTGCCGCACTGCTCTTTATAAAACGACAAAATATTTGCTACTGTAATACTTAGTATGGCAAAAACATTTTATTTTATACTGTAAAATAAATACAATTTTAAAAGCGGACAATTTCACTACTACTGCAAATCATGTATAAAAAGACCACTTCTCAATTTTGGCTCAAACCATGTAGATTTTGGTGGCATTGTTCTATTTTCATCTGCTACAGTCATCAATTCTTCCATAGAAGTTGGATACATAGAAAATGCTACTTTCATCTCTCCGCTATCTACTTTTTTTTGCAATTCTTCTAGTCCTCTTATTCCACCTATAAAGTCAATTCTTTTATCTGTTCTTGGGTCTCCTATTGCAAGCACAGGCTCTAATAGTTCTTTTTGTAATATAGAAACATCTAAGGCAGCAACAATATCTTTTTGTATGATTTCTTTTTTTGCATTCAGCAAATACCATTTTTTATCTAAGTACATACCAA
>CAMXTM010000115.1 GCA_947246775.1 uncultured Clostridium sp.
TTGTGTTAAATCAAATTTCATTTTATTGATACAACATTTCTAATTTTTATCTTTAATTGCAAAACTTACAATTGCAGCAATCATACTGAAAAAAATACTTACTATCCAAATCAAAGCATATCCTTTTGTTATTTGCACACTGATACCTCCTAGCCAACTGCTAAAAAAACTACCTATTTGATGTGACACAAAAATTACGCCAAACAAAGTTGCCATTTTTGCACTGCCAAATAATTTTCCAACAAGTCCTGAAGTAGGTGGAACAGTAGAAATTGCTGTAAGTCCAAGTAACATTGTGACAAAAGCCATAAAAAAAACAGTTTTAGGTAAAGTAAGTAGTAAAATCACAATAATAACTCTGGAAGCATAAATACTGCCTAGTACATTTTTCATCGGGAACTTACTACCTAATATTCCACTCAAAATTGACCCAGCAATTACTGCAATACCATAACAGGAAAATAAATAAGCTGCAACTTCCTTTGATAACCCATAGGCAACAAATTGTGAAAAAAGGTGCGTTTCAATAATTGCCATATGAAATCCACAAGTAAAAAAGCCAATCATCAAAAAGAGGTATGATTTATTCTGAAAAGCATCTGTAAACATATTTTTTAATGAATATTTTATATTATCATCATTTTTTGCAGTAACTACTACATTTTTTGCATTGTAAGCAAGCCAAACCGAAATTGGAATAATACATATAATTGGAACACACAAAACAAAAACTGTCATTTGAAGTCCACTTATAGAAAGAAATCTTTGTATAATAGGAGACAAAACAGTACTTCCAATACCACTTCCTGCACTTACAATACCTGATACTGTTGCACTCTCTTTTTCACTCATCAATGGTGAAATCGCTCCCATAATAATACCAAATGAAATTGCACCTGTACCAACAGAAAACACAATACCTAAAAAAAATAACAATGACCATATAGAATGACAAAATGGAATACTCACCAATCCTATTGTCATCAATACTGCACCTATCATCAATACAAATGTATTTGATTTTTTGATAGCAACAACACCAAACACTGGTTGTGCAATACCATAAGTTAGTTGTGAAACTGCTAATATAAAACTAACTGACGAATAGGCAACACCACTACTATTGGAAATACTATTTATCAAAATACCATAATTAGCCCGAATCCCTCCACTAATTCCATACAATAAGCAAGTGGCTACTGCAATCGGTATCAATTTAATTCCACTACATTTTTTTATCACAGCTTCCATATATAATACCCCCATCACTCATTTAACTTTTGAAGTTTTTCACTAATTTGAAGAATAAACTCTACATCTTCTTTCTCCAAAATAGTCTCAATATATTCTTGCGCTTTTTGCCACAATGGAATGGCAAGATTTAAAACTCTTTCTCCCTCTTGTGACAGCGCAAATACTTTACCATGTCCCTCTACGTTTTTTATCAAATGACGTGTTTGAAGCAGTTTTATATTTCTAACCATTGTACTTCTGTCAAGACCAACATGTTCTGCCCAATGTGTGATATTTGCACTTCCAAGTCTTGATAAATTGATAAGTAGATAATATTGTGCAACAGTTAATCCTGATTCTTTTAATGAATTATCATAAAAATTAGAAATTGCATTTGCACTTCTTCTTAAATTAGTGCAATAACAAGGACTTTTATATAGCTGAGCCATTTCATTTTCTCCTTTCTTTAATCATGAAATATGCCACGGTCAAAAAAGATATTTTTTCCAGAAACAGAAATAGGAATCCCAAGCCACAAAACATTTTGTACATAATTCATTTCTGCCGCTGCCTTTCCAACAGAATACATAACACGACTATCAACCATATCATTAGCGGCAATTGTAACAGCAGAAGATACAGCAATGCCAAGGTCTACATAAGCAAAAGCACAATTTCCACCAGCCTTTTTACAGCTACTACAATTATCAAAACCACAATAGCCACAATATGGAACATTACGATATTTTTGCTCTACTCCAATCAAAACAAGCGCTTGTGCTTTACGCACATTGTTAGCGTCACGTCCATACCATGTATTCATTTTGTCTCCCATTTCACGTATACCAACTTCTTCCATTTTTTGTGCCAATAATTCTTTTTCTTCTCCTGTCAAAACAAGCGTGTGTAATATGTCTTTTCCATGTGCTTTTGGTGCAGTTCTTGCTGCAGCACACATTTTTGCTGCAGTATTCAATATAGCATTTTGTTCTAAATAATCACTTTTATATAACATTTTCATTCCTCCTTAACATATGTATATACACCGTGTATATACATATGTTATCATGCAAAAATAATGTTGTCAATAGTACTTTTAAAAAATTTAAAGAGTATCCAATTACTTTGTTTATAAACCATTGTAAATTAGACACTCTTTTATTATATTAGTAATTTTTCTACATATAGTATTAAAAATCCACTTCATCATCATTATAATCTATTTCACGATTATATTGTTCTTCCCAATCTCGTTCTTCCTCCAAGCGTTGTTGTTCCTCTATGTATCGTTGTTCTCTTTCTATCAACAATTCTTCTGCTTTTTGACGTATGATTTCTTCTTCCTCTGCACGCTGTTCTAGCAGTTCTTCTGCCATTTGCTCAATTCGTTCTTGTTCCATTTCTGCTTTTTCTCTTTCCTCTGCCTGCTCCATAAGTTCTTGTTTATTTTTAAAAGAAACATTATCAAAAAAATGAGGATACCTTGTTTGGATATTAACAGTTGTAGGGATATATAGTATGGCATCAGGATAATTTTGAACCTTTTTGACAATCGTTTTTTCAATAATGTCTTTATTGAGCTGAAACTTGCCATAAACAGGCTCCATACTAATTTTTGCTATATTTTGTTCTGGATAAGAAACACCTATTGTATCAAAACTAGAAGCATAAGTATCTGCATCAAATAATTCAATATAAGCTGTTTCATCTGGTGATTGTTTTACCAAAACATAATTGGAATAATAAAAATAGTTTTCTATGTTAATATCAAGTGTATCTACATTGGCATTGATGTCCACTCTTTTCGGTGTAATGCTTGTAGTATTTATCAATTCTGTCATATCTCCGAAAACCGTTTTTATACCAATCGGTAGTGTAATAGCGAATCCCAAAAAGGAAACTAAAAAGATTGCTGCAACAATCGTTGTTATTTTTTTAAACATATTAAAAAACCTCCCTTTTATTTCTATGCCTTTTCAAGTAGTGTCGAATCAGTCGTATATTTGCTTTTCCTATATGAACTAACAAAAGCCCAAAAAGTACAGCAAGTGCCAATGTTGCTATAATAGCAAATGCTAGTGATAGTGATAACACTGGTGGAAACAAGGACAAGCAAACTCCCAGACAAAACAGTCCAAATATTGCGCAGGATATTAAAAAAAGCGCCGCAGTAATACAAAACCCATATATAAAAATGGTAAAAAAGAACTGTAAAAGTGCAAAAATACAAAATAGACAAATGGATTTTATAACTGAAAAAATACTTTTTGTACATTTTTGAACTGTGTGATTGCTTTCTTTTGGTGTTTCGCTTTGATTCTTTTTTTTGCTTTCTTTTTTTAGAGAGATAAACGCTTTTTCGGTACTTTCTTTTATGGTTGAAAATGCTTTTCCAGTACCCTCTTTTATGGTATGGATTGCTTTTTCCGTTTTGTTTTCACTTCCGATTTTGCTTTCGTTTCCGATTTCTTCTATAAATTGCTGAGCAATAATTTCTGGGTCTCCAAGTTTCGCAGAAATTTCCGTATCTGTTTTATTTTGTCTTCTGCCATCATCAAAATATTCGCCATAGTCTCTTAAAATATCATTAATTTCTGATTTTGATAAATGCTTTTTTAGAAGCGTTTCTAATGACTGTAAATAACTTTCTTTTGTCATAATGTTATCATCCTTTCTAAATATGGTTGAGGTTTTCTCTCAAATAAAAACTATGTTTTGTTGTCTTCCTTGTTTGTTTTTCGTTTTCCCTGCAAGATTTCGTTTACCATTTTTGAAAATTCTTCCCAATCATTTTTGAGTGAGCCTAAATATCCCTTCCCTTTTTCTGTAATATGGTAATATTTTCTTGCTGGACCAATGGTGCTTTCTTTTAGGTATGTTACAAAATATTCTTCCGTTGTCAAACGGCGTAATATGGGATAGACTGTGCCTTCGTTTATATCGGTGTAAGAAGCAATGCTTTGTACAATTTCATAACCATACATATCTTGTTCTGCTATGAGTGCCAGTACACACATCTCTATAATACCTTTTCTAAATTGCGTGTTCATACTAAGCCTCCTTTCTGTATATTTTTTAGTTCTTATTGATACCGTGTAGTAATTATAACACACTACTATGTAATAAACAATACCTGTTAATAAAAAATATCTTACATATTTATTAAGAAAAACTTGACAATCAACTCCTACAGTTGTATGATGTTATTAAATAATACAAATGTAGGAGTTGATGGTTATGCAAAAATTAACACGTTTACCAGATACAGAATTAGAAGTCATGAAAGTTGTATGGCAAAAGGGTAGCGGTGTTTCTACATCAGAAATCAAGCAAGAACTAGACAAACAAAGGGCATGGAATGTTTCAGCGTTGCAAACCCTTTTAAACCGTTTGATTGACAGAGGCTTTTTGACGAGCTACAAAAAAGGAAAAAATAAATTATATGACATTGTAGTAGAGGAAGAAAAGTATCTAGCGTTTGAGAATCAGTCTTTTTTAAAAAAAGTAAATGGAAATTCTGTTACAAAGTTAGTGGCATCTCTTTATAATAGTCGTTCTATTAGCAAAAAAGATTTGGAGGAACTAGCAGAGTACATAGAAAAAAATGCAGGAAGTGATGAGAATGTTTGAATCGGTATTGTTGCGGATTTTTCAATCGGTATTAAAAACATCTTTGGGCATGATACCATTTTTAATTATCATATTGCTTTTAGAAAATAGATTTCGCAAGCAGTACAGTGCGACATGGAAATATAGTTTATTTTTATTGGTATTGATACGTTTGCTTGTTCCTACTTATACAGGAAACGATAAAAATTTAACGATTGGTGGTCTCATTCCTAAAACAGAAGTCACAATCACACATTATGGTGTACAAAATCATCATAACGAAACGGAATTTAATGAAATCGGAAAACCGATAGAAATACAAAAACAAATAGAAGGGATAGAACAAAAAAATATACCTAATATACCAGAAATAGCAACTTTAAAAATGCCTACACTAACAAAAGAAGTCATGCCCCCGCTGCCCCAAATACAAAATTTCTATCAGAAAAACAATACAGAATTACTTACACTACTTGCCTATCTTTGGCTTTTTGTCATCATAGCAAAGTTGTTGTATTTGATGATAAATTATGCATTGTTTTATAAAAAGGTTGTGCGCTGGCGAACAGCACCATTACAAGAGAATACAGTAGAGCGATATCATACAGTTTGTAAGAATATGGAAATCAAAAAAATTCCTTCCTTATTTGTTTGCCATGCTATAGAAAGCCCCATGTGTTTTGGGTTGTTTCATAAGGGAATTTATCTTACAAAAGAAGAAATACCACAACAACAGTTAGAAATGATATGCAAGCATGAGCTGTGCCACTACAAAAGAAAAGACATCAAATATCAATTATTATGTATTTTCATATCTACCATACATTTTTATAATCCTTTTGTGGCAATATTTGTAAAAGTAGTGGAAAGAGATATTGAGCTATCTTGTGATGATATGGTCATGGAAAATTGCCCAAAAGAAAAAAGACAACAATATAGTGCTATGCTGTTGTCCATGATAAAAGAAAGCAAAAATAGTATATTGTCTAATTGCTTTGTAAAAGAGGGAAAATTGATGAAAAAAAGATTTGAAAATATATTGGATACTAGCCCTAAAAAAAAGGGCAGCCTGTTGTTAATCCTGTTAGGCATACTTTATCTATTGAGTTTTAGCTGTAATATGTTTGCAGAAGCAGAACAGTTAACATTATTATTTTATCTGTTTAATATATTTGCGATATTTAGTTTTTGCTTTTTAGTGAGCACAAAAGAAAAAAAGAAAAAAATCTTGTGTGCTATGGTTGCACTGTGTGTAGCAGTAAATGGCTTGCTGGTCGGTTGCAGCCAAAACATACAAAATACAGCAACTATAAAAACCGTACAAGCACAAAATTACAGTGATGAACAAATAGAAAGGCTATTAAAACAAAAATCCTATCATGTGGGCTATAACTCTGCGGTAGGCAATATATTAGCGGAAATAGGTACACCTGAGGGTATGGTGTCAAAAGGGTTTGAAATACAGAGTAGCAAAGAGCCTTATGGCATTACAGTGCATTATGAGATAGAGGATTTGTCAAAAGTAGGAGCAGGAGAATATGAAGATAGTAGTAGTTTTAGAGATAGTGACTTTGAAATAAAAAATGATGTTGCTTTTCAATTTGAAAAAGAAAGTTTGATACTGTTTAGTTTGATAACAAATTTGAGCTATATAGACTATAAGTTCAATTATCAAGATAAACAAATTGTAACATTTCGTATACAGAGAAGTGATTTTATTGATTATGATAGCATACAACAGTTGTTTCCTGTGGT
>CAMXTM010000116.1 GCA_947246775.1 uncultured Clostridium sp.
AATCACTCTCAATGCCTGCTCCGCAAGTTGTCCATTTATTTTTTTTGCTTGTCCTTTTTTACTTGCAGAAAATGTTGCACTATGTCCATGTTCTAAACAATAATCGCACTTTTGCAAAAGAATATCAGGTGCGCCCTTTGTTACAGATAAAAAACTTCCATCTTCCATTTTATGTACTGTTGTCATCAGCTTTCTCTCTGATGAAAATGGTATTTCTCCCACTCTTTTATATTTTTGTTTTACTTGTGCAAAATTCTCTCCTATTTCCTCCAAACCTTCTGCTAATGCCATTTCTGTTGGCTCACCAACAATATGATTTTTCTCTTTTCGGCAATCATTACATAAACAACTCAAATACAAGATATTTTTTTTATTTTCTCCCTTTTGTGTTGCTCTAAAGTCACTTACTTCCATTACTTTCATTTTATTTTGTGTTAATGTTCCTGTTTTATCAGAACAGATGACACTTGCTCCCCCTAGTGTTTCTACTGCAGGCAATCTTCTAATAATGGTATTCTTTTTTGACATTCTTTGCATACCAATCGCAAGCACAATGGTAACAATCGCTGGTAATCCCTCTGGTATTGCTGCTACAGCTAAACTAACCGATGTCATAAACATTTCAAAAGGCTCAGCTTTTCTAAAAAGTCCCATACAAAATATCACAAGACAAATGACTAATGCTCCTATCCCTAATGTTTTACCTGTTTGTCCCAATTTTTTCTGTAGTGGTGTTTGACTTTCTTTTTCTTCTGCTATCATTTTTGCTATGTGTCCTACTTCTGTTTCTAGTGCTGTTGCTGTTACAATTGCCTTCCCTCTGCCATATGTAATGTAGGAAGAACTTAACACCATATTTTTCCTATCTCCTAAAGCAGTATTTTCTTTGCAAACATAATTTGCATTTTTTTCAACTGGCACAGATTCCCCTGTAATAGCACTTTCTTCTGCTTTTAATGTCGCTGTTTCTATTAAACGCCCATCTGCACACACATAGTCGCCTGCTTCTAATAGTAATATATCCCCAACAACAACATCTTCTCCCTCTATTTCCATGATATTGCCCTCTCTAATGACTTTCGCTTTTGGTGCTGACAACTTTTTTAATGCCTCTAATGCTTTTTCTGCCTTACTTTCTTGTATCATTCCCAATACTGCATTGACTCCTACAATTAGCAATATAATGGCTGAATCCATAAAATCTTTTTCGCCATTGATATAAGAAACAGCAAACGACACCACAGAGGCAGAAATCAGGACAATTACCATAAAATCATTGAGCTGCGCAAAAAATCTTGCTAACAGCCCTTTTTTATTTCCCTCATAATATAATGTATTTTTTCCTTGTTCTTCTAATCGTTTTTGTGCTACTTCTTTTGAAAGCCCTTTTTTAGTGCTTGTCCCAAGTATCTTTTCTACTTCTTGTGTGCTTTTTTCCCAGCAATTCATATTATCCGCCCTTTCTTTTGTTTATTATCATTTATCACAATTGCAATATTCTTTTTTCCACTATATGAAACAACTTTCAAAAATATTCCAACTGCATATTATAAACAATAGGAGGTGTATATTATGCTCTTTATACTATTGCTTGCTATTTCTCTCAGTATTGATGCACTTGGTATTGGTCTATCGTATGGCATCAGAAATATTTCTACACCACTTTTTTCAAAATGTATATTACTTTTAGAATCTATTTTATTTATGACTTTTTTTATAGCAATAGGAAATCATATTACCTTATTTTTGTCTAATCAAACTGCAAATACATTAAGTATCATACTGCTACTTTTTATGGGTTTATGGCTTTGTTACCAAAGTATACAAAAAAAAGAAAATCAAAATCATGATTCTATAGAAATGGTTCGCAATCCCTCTTACTGCGACAAAGATAATTCTTCCCATATAGACGCAAAAGAAGCACTTTCTTTAGGTCTTATACTTTCTATTGACTCTATGGGCGCAGGAATTGGGGCAGGTGCTGCACACATTTCTATTGTGCTACTTCCCATTTTTACATCTATATTTCAAATTTTATTTTTAAGTATCGGTATTTATTGTGGAAAACATTTAAAAAACTGCTGCTCCATAAAAGAAAATATTTGGACAGCTTTTTCTGGCTGTATATTGATTATGATTGCTTTTATTCGTTTTTTATGTTAATTTTAAATTTTTTAACTATAACATAAAATCAATATCATTCAACAATATGTGCAATTTTTAACAATATATATTATGTTATTTTTGCATTATTACAAATTATACCCCCTCTTTGCTTTCAATAAGTAATGTCGCACAAAAACATTTCTTAATTTTTTCTAATCTTTTTTCAAAATAATGATATTGTTTTTCCTATTAACATGATATACTAAAACAAAAAGAACTTTCAGAGGAGGAGTAGTTATGTTAACGGTACTGAATCGAAAAGAGCTTTGTATTACATTTTCTATTGAACAACAGTCAAAAATTAGAGAATCTCTTGTACAAAATCATATACCTTACACTGTAAACGAGATTACTCCATGCACTCCAGGTTTAGGAGTGGTTGACTTAGAAAAAGAATGTATTAGTCAATACATTATTTATGTACATAAAGATGACTTTGAAAAGGCAAAATTTTTAACAAATTTATGACAGTCTTTATTAGTAAGTAACTTTTATTGTAACAAAGAGTTGCTTACTTTATTTTTATAATACTTGTTATTTTTATTTTGTCTTTTGCATAAAGTCTATATTATACTGAAGGAGTGGTATTCATGACTGATAAAAAATATCATATTAGTGCTGAAGACTTAATTAATATACTATATTACAATCAAAAAACTAATTTAGGATTTTCAGAAAATTCTATTAAAAAATCAGAATTATCATTAGGTATCAAAATACCTGAAGTTTATAGAAGTTTTTTACTTCATAGTGGAAATGCTGAAATTAACGATTTTTTAAATCATATATTGTATCCAGAAGAAATTTCTTTCTCATACAATATTATTGATGACAATTTACATGATTTTAAAAAAGATTGGCACAAATATGGTATAGTAGAGCAAGACAAAAAAAATCCCTACTATATTGTCTCTCAATTGCCAAAAGAAAATTGGTATACAATTACAAAAAATTATTTAGTCATATGGTATGAAAATCAAGGAGTATTTCATGCAGGTATATTATATGATGATTTAAAATTGCCTGACCCTCCTGTATACATAACCGTTGATGATGACTTTTTTCAATGGTGTTGTTGTTCCAATTCTACCAATTCTTTTTTGCTCTCTATGATTATAGAAGCATTATTAAATGGTGGAAAAAAAATAATAAAATACAACTCTTTTACAACTTATGAAACAAGAGAAAGTATTGACAACTGTTTGCATAATCATCATATTGATTTTGAAACGTTTTTTCCTCAAAAATATTATCCTTATTTTTGTAAAAATGTTCGCACTTGTTGGGACGAAAAAAACAAAGAACTTTTTATATGCTTGCTAAAACAAAATATTCCTGATACACTCCTTTTTTTACAATTCTAAACATACAAAAAGAGATGCCTTTTTGGCATCTCTTTTTTGTACTTTAAGTAAATTTTTTAGACACTATAAAACACTATTGTTTTTTTGCATATTTAGTTATTTTCTGTATTTTCTACAAATGGTTTATCCTCTTTTGGTCTATCCTCATTCCTTACAGAAATATTTTTGATTGTTTCTCCATCTTCTTCATAGATAATCATGATAATATTATCTACAGCAATATCTTCTATACTTCCTTTTATATCCTTTCCTAAATCAATTGTAATACTATCATCTAATACAATTTCCATTTCTTCTTCACTGAAAGTCATTTCACCCATCATTCTGCCGCCATGTCTTGGTTTTGGTGGCATCTCACCATCTTCGCCCTCTGGTGGTGCTGGTGGCATCTCGCCATCTTCACCCTCTGGTGGTGTTGGTGGCATTTCTCCGTCTTCTCCCTCTGGTCTTGGTGGTCTCTCGCCATCTTCGCCTTCTGGTCTCTCTGGTCTCTCACCATCTTCGCCCTCTGGCAACTCTGGACGCTCAGCAAGTTTTACAACTAAACTATTTTCGTTTATCTCTACTACCTTTGCCATATTGCCTTTTTGGTCTAACTCTTTCTGTTTTTCCATAACTCTCTCTGCTTTTATATTATTTTCTTCTGTTGCTTCTGCTCCAAATGCATTGCAACCTATGCTCATACTTAATGTCATACAAGTTATTGCTATCATCGCTAATTTCTTTTTCATATCGATTTCCTTCTTTCTATTTTGTATTGATTTCCTTTTACAAAACCTATCATACAAAATAAAAATGAAATCACAAATAAAATCGTATTAGAAAATGGCAAAAAAAAGATAAGATATTTTTTATAATTTTCTATATTGTTTTGTTGTTTGTTTTTTTATATATCTGTTTTAGTAATCATCAATTTTACTTTTTTTCGTTCTTGTTTTGTAGTATAATATCATTATATTTAAAATTTCTTTAAAAATTTAGGGGAGGACATGGATATGCAATTATTTAAGTTTAAAGTAAACAAAGGTTTATTAAGAGGATTATTATTATCAATGACATTGTTGAGCTTTACAACAGTATGCAGTTTTAGTGCTGCTGAGGCAGTATATGCGGCAGAAAATGCAGGATACAGTGCATCAAGTAATGCGATTGAAATGAAGTTGACAAATTATTCAAAAGTAGACACCAGTGCAATCAAAGATGGTAATTTTAATGTTTATGTAAACGGCAACAAAGTAAACTTAACAGACAAAATATTAGTAGTTAACGGCAATAGCTTCCTACCACTACGTGCAATCGGTGACGCAATCGGTGCAACCACAAGCTGGGACGCATCTAACAAAATCGCAAAAATAGAATTTACAAACAATGACAAAATTACAACATCAATAGAAATGTCATCTGATTGTACAAAAATGCTTGTCAATGGCTCAACAGTAGTAAATGTATCCAACCAAAATACAAACACAGCAACTTTTATCGACCCAAGCACAAGTAGAATATACCTACCAGTGCGTGCCATCTCAGAAAACCTAGCAGGAGTAAAAATAGAATACTTTAACTCAACAAGAACGATTTCTATTACTACGAATGGTTTAACTCCAACAGACCCTAGTGTGGATATGACGGAAGACCCTGATAGAGAAAAACCTGGAGAAGGTGGAGAAGTAAGAGAAAATCCACCTGTGGTGAATGATAGTAGTAATGTAAATCCTATGAATGGTGAAAGAAAACCTGATTATGCTGGTAAGGTAAATAATGAGTTGTCACCTGGTGGTGGATGGTCATGGAGTAGCGTAGATAATCAGTGGTATGGTCATAATATAAATGGTGGTTTAGTGGATGGCGATGCATTTATAAAAGAATATAATAAAAATAATCCTAATTTTGACCCAAATGATGTTTCTACTTGGTTATAATATCCTATTATAAAGTTGGTGATGCTTTTGAAAGTTTATCTTGATATGTGTTGTTATAACAGACCTTATGATGACCAATCACAATTAAAAATTTCTATAGAGACACAATCTAAATTATATATTCAAAATCTAATAAAAGATGGTAAGTTAGATTTAGTCACATCTTATATGTTACGATATGAATGTAGTAAAAATCCATTTGCGATGAGACGTAATACAATATTTGAATTTATCAATAAATATACATATGCTTATGTTGGGATTGACCATAAAAGTTTAATTGAGAAAAAAGCATATGAAATAATGAATACAGGAATTAAGTTTAAAGATGCTTCTCATGTTGCTTCAGCAATATTTGCAAATTGCGAGTATTTTATATCTACAGACATTAGATTATTAAAATATAAAAGTAATGAAATAAAGATGGTTAATCCCGTTGATTTTATTAGGGAAGTAGGTGAAAACTGATATGATTAGTAGTACATCTGAAATTTTAAGTAAAGGTATGAAATGTTTAACAGAACAGATGGGTATTGTAGAAGCAGAACAGTTTATTTCTGTTATTATTCGTGAAAAGTTTGATTATACAAAGTGGCAAAGAGAATATTTTGATACAAAAACACTAGAAGAAATTAGTAACGAAGCTGTTGAGTTTGAAAAAGCTCACCCATTTAAAGGTAAAGCTATTAGATTGTAATATAATATTTTAGGACTTTAGTTTTATTTATTAAAAACTAAAGTCCTATTTTATTTTTAGAAAAAGGTGATTATATGAAATTAAAATAGTTATAAGTATGATGTTTTGAATAATAAACTTCAGTCCCTATTAGAAATCATTCTTTAAAAAAAGATAATTTAGTTAAAGTATCCGATAGCTCAGCTTATACAAAAAATAAAAAAAGCTGCCAACATCACTTGACAGCTTACTATTTTAAAATGGATGGGGAAGGATTCGAACCTTCGAAGCTATCGCAACAGATTTACAGTCTGCCCCCTTTGGCCGCTCGGGAACCCATCCAAAAACACTGCATATTACTGAAAACAAAATAACGTTTCTATAAATCACAACTTTATCTCCCTAGAAAGGAGGTGATCCAGCCGCACCTTCCGATACGGCTACCTTGTTACGA